>JAWQJJ010000002.1:300000-516125 GCA_033485155.1 Methanomassiliicoccus sp. | reverse complement strand
GATCACCATATTGGTGCAGTTCGCGAGGTTCATGGGATTGTTATCAGAGGTGGTGGACCTCTCCTCGCCAGTACCATCCCAATTCCCCCCCTGGACCTCGAAGCAGGTCTGGTTCTCGGCGGCCAGCAGATATCCGGTCTCGTCGCTTCCCCATGTGACCGTTCCGTTCAGCACCAGGATGGTATAGCTGGGAATGTGGATCGTCTCGGTGATGATGAAATCGCCTTCTAGCAGGACGGCTTCTTTCGCCGTCCTCTCCGACGTCATTGAGTCAAGAGCGGTCTGAATGGCTGCGGAAGCATCATCGCCGGTATAGAATGGCACACCATCGGTATCGGTCACGTTGTAGGTGCCGTTATCGTTCGTAACGGTATAGTTGTACACTAGTGTGGATATGGGGGTCGGGGCGATCGAAGTGGTCGTCGTCGGTATGGTTTGCCCTGTTATTGTGGGGGCGAAGGCCGAATACAGGACGGCGATGACCATTATGAGGGCCACTATAGCCACCACGGCAATAATCAGCTTTCTGGGGCCGCGCCTCTTCTGATGCTGGACGAGATGTGGTTCGATGGAGGGAAGAGGCAACGATGACTCCTCTGTCGGGTTGTCCGTCATTACCAGACGCCCCCGCAGATCGAGCCGGACGTGGTCTCTCGATTCATCTCAGCGCCACAACTCATATTATGCCTCATTTTTCATTCTTTTTATTTAATTATTTAGGTGAGTATCATGATAATAAAGGAATCCTACGTTTTTCCTCGATCGATAACTCATGACTACCAAGACCTTTGGCCACGAAGGCCATCATTTTCTTTAGTTTTTCCCTCCTCCCCTGCGACTCATCTTGAGTTACAAAACCCATATGGATGGGGTGAGCCATTATCCTGATGATCAGAGCGATCGATTGGATGTTGGCGATTATTGGAGATCGCCCCCGTCTTCAGGGACGAACATTTGATCGGGGTCGATACGGAGCGGCATTGCGGAACGGCCATAACTCCTCCGCACGATATGCCCACGAGAACGGAATATTAACGTCCGTCCACTCAATCCAAAACGTCAGCGCTGGACTTTTAGACAAGGCGTCTAAATGATCCTTCTTCAGGGATCGTTCACGATCGAATCTCCACCCTGACCTCTCAAACCTTAGGCGAACGGCCTTGATCCACAAGAATGTGACCTAACCATCACCATCCTTCCGCCCAGTTAATCCGTGATATTCAGATCCTCGCAACTTCATCGCTCAGATCGCGGACGCAGTAGTGAGCAGATATAACCTTAATGATTCTTTATTCTTGGATAGATAGAGGTCCTTGTTGTCGTTAGAACCCTTGGCTACATCGTGCGATAGGTTGCGTGGGAAAATTATTCCCGATGCATAAGCTCCTACCAGCACAACGGCGACAACGATAATCAACGCAGTTATCCATTTCTTATTTTCCATTTCCCCACTTTCTGGACTCTTGCGAGTTCAGGAGCATGCATCGTATGAGGCAGTATATACGACTTTATCTTAACTAGCTTATATTTTGCTCATGCCTCTTTCCTGCGATTCGTGATGATACACAGCATGCGATGCTGATTTTCAAAAGAATGTGTTCTTATTCCAACGGATCATTCAGTGCATGGTGGGATAAGAGTGAAGACGATCACTGGAACACTGGTCGTTATCTCGATTGTGTTCCTCTTCCTGTTCACTGCCCTCGCTATAACCCATCCCTTCAACTACCGATATGATGATGTGCCAACCCCACAGTCATCTCCACTTGGTGTTGATGATGTCCACCTGCCAGTCGAGAAAGGGCACGATCTCGCCTATGTGAACGTTAATCACTCGATGTACCTCAACCTGACCGACTTCAGAGAAGCGGCGTTATACGGTAAGAACGTTACCTGGGATATTGCCGGGACGAATGTAACCTTCACCTTGATCGCTACCCCAGGATCCAATGGTCAAGATGATGGAACTCTGTTCGAGAGTCTGACAGTGGAGAACGCTTCTGAAGTAAACGGCATCATAACATCATCGTATGCATGGTTTACGGTCAAATCGGCCGACGCCCATACAGTCTGGTACATCAGACCGTACGATGGTACAGGAGCATCAGGATACTATGCCGTCTTCACCGATGATGACTATACCTTTCACCCGATTTTCGTGGATCAGATGTATTGAAGATTGCTCTTTTACTCCACTCTAACTCCACCCCTCCATGATGATCCCTTGAAAAGTGCAAGTCTATAGTAACTCTGGCTAAATCATCATTCAACGGCAGTGTCCTTGAAGACCATAGCCCATCCTGTACGGCTGTCTGTTTGTTCTCTGCTCGGAAAGAAGTTGTTTTCACTCATTAACATTGAGTTGAATAATATTATATTTCCTAGAACTGGTGCCAGAACAGTGCTGGATATCTCCCTGGTCATCATGGGCCTCGTTCTCACGGCGATCGCCGTTTCGCTAGCGGGAATGGTCTGGGGGAGGAGTCGCAGGGATTACCGGAGGCCATTCACGCTTCTTATGATGTCCCAGCTGGTAATCTTGTGGGGCTACACCATGGAGGTCGCCTCCGAGGCAATGGATACCAAGCTGTTGTGGAACAACATTGAATACGTTGGATATGCTGGGGCCATAGCCTCGTTCTTCCTGTTCTCCGTGCAGTACTCGAGGAACGTTAAGACCGACCGTCGGTTGCTGGCAGCTCTTGGGGTTCCGTCGATTCTGGTGGTCCTGGCCGTCGTTACCAACCCAATGCATCATTTATTCTATCTGAGTACAGAGGTATCCTCCGACTACTACCTGTCATTTCATGCTGACTATGGGCCCTTCTTCTACGCCTACCTCGCGTATGCTGCAGTGATCCTGCTCGCCGGGATCATATATCTCGCCATCACCTTAGTCCGTACCTCCAATGCTCACCGCACCAGAGTGGGAATCACATGTCTGGCAGCAGTCATAGCCGTGGCTCCGGTGTTCATCAATTTCGCTGCATTGTCCACAGTACCAGGGGGTGTTGTCTTCACCTCCGGCTTCCTCGCCGCAGACCTTCTTTTGTTCTTGGGAGCGTTCAGCTTCGAGATCTTCTCCATGGTGCCGTTCGAGTTCACCCGGCTCTGGAGCGTTTCACCGAACGGGATCCTCATCCTTGATGACGAAGATACCCTCTTGTACCTGAACCCTGCCGCCGAGTCCCTCTGCCAGAGGAAGGCGACCCCGTATGAGGACAAAATCCTGGACCTTCTTCCAGCTTTTCCCCAAGACGTACTCTCCGGCAAGAAAGAGACATCTGCATCATTGGAAGAGGTCCACGAGATCGTCCCCGGGCGGCTGTTCGATGTGACCATGCTACCGATCGTCGACTACGCCGGCCGGCTGGTGGGAAAATCAATCACACTTCGGGAAATCACAGCACAGCGCAGGGCGGAGGCCGAAGCCCAGACTGCCAAGCGCACCCTGGATCTTATGAACACGATTACCAGGCACGATGTGCTTAACCAACTGACGATCATCGAAGGCCACCTGGCCCTCGCAGGTAGCAAGTGTGATCAGGTTGGGGTAAAGAAACATATCGATGCCAGCTATCAGGCTGCCTCCAATATCCAGAAGCTCATGCAGTTCGCCCGCGACTACCAGGAGATGAGGAGGCGAACCCCAGTGTGGCAGGACCTCGAGGAGAAGATCAGGAGCGCAGCGTCGACCCTGGACCTCAAGGAAGCGCGCCTCAATGTGGACACCAAGGGGGTGGACATCCTAGCTGACCTCCTTTTAGAGAAGGTGTTGTACAATCTCATGCAGAACTCTATAGTCCACGGAGGGAAGGTGCAGAGCCTGGCATTTGCGGTGAAAGAGGAGGGGGATGGCATCTATGTCGTCTATACCGACGACGGGAAAGGCATTAGTGAGAACATGAGACCTTTGCTGTTCACCAAGGGCGGGGGAACCGACAGTGGTCTCGGACTCTTCCTTTCCAAGGAGATACTTGGGCATAGTGGGATGACCATCATCGAGGACGGAATATCGGGACAGGGGGTGAGGTTCGTCATCCACGTTCCAAGGGGAAGCTTCCGATACCCGATACTTGTTCCATCCATGGTCGAACCGGCGATGCGGTCATCCTCTCTATCAACCTAGGTGGCAGCAACAAGCCAGCAAGCGGCTCAAGATGCCGTACAAAAACTAGCTTAATAACCGCACAAGAACCTTCTATTGACAAACAGATATCTGGGTATAGAGAAAGGCGGACCCGGGGGGATTCGAACCCCCGTTCGAGGCTTTCCCTGGACCGAAAGGGTCCACCGGAGGCCTCAGTGATATCCAAGCTACACTACGAGTCCCAGCTATCTGATGGAAAAGGTGTTAATAAAGATTGCCTGACCAGAGCTGCATTCACAGACGCTTTCCTTCGTCGGAGTCGGTATCAGCTATGGGCCTCGTTACCTCTGCCCTCTTCCGCCGGGTGGCGGCAAACATGCGGTCGAAGGTCCCGGGCAGCTCGCTCTCCAGTACCCTAAGGCCCTGCTCGGTGATGCCACCCCTGGTGGCGACCCTCTCCACCAGCATGGCGGGGGACCGCCCCCTGTCAGCCAGTACTAGGGCGGTACCCAGCATGGTCTCCGCCACCATGTCCATGGCCTCCCGGGGATCGATGCTCCCGGACCGCGCCCCAGACGCCGCTAGCTGATCCATCATCATGGCCAGCAGGCCAGGGCCACAACTGGTGAGATCGGTGCAGATACCGAACTGATCCTCCGGCAGCACCTTGACTCGGCTGGACCGGGAGAATAGTGACTCCAAGGCATTGGCTTGAGCGGTCGACACTTTCCGGCCGTGAGAGATGAGGGTGAACCCCCGACCGGTCTCGATGGTGACGGATGGAATCACCTTACTCACCGGCCCGCCATACTCTGCTTCCAGGTCGTTGATCCAGACCCCTCCGTTGATTGTAATGAGATGGACCCCTCGAACAAGGGACTCGCGAACCTCAGCCAGGACCTGGGGAACGATAGGGCTGTGGACGCAGATGAACGCCGCATCCACCCCTTGTACCGCCTCGCCCATAGATGCCGCGATGCTGACTCCGGGGAATTCCGAACGCAACCCATCTAGGCGCCCGGCGGTCCGATTGTAGACCTTGACCTCGCACTCCTTGAGAGAGCCGTCGTGGAGGAGGGCATTGACCACCGCGCTCCCCATGTTGCCATAGCCGATGAATCCGCACCGCATTTCAGTGGGCCGGAGTCATTACCTCTATTTATGGATGGACCCAGGGGCGCTGGAGAAGAAAAGAGATATGGAAAGGGGGTTTGGAAAGGGATTACTTCTTGTTCTTGAACTCGGTGTAGCCGCACTTGCCGCAGGCGTTGCGGTCCTTGTGCTCGGCTAGGAACACACCTGGGCCGCACTTGGGGCAGTTCCGGCCCTTGCGCTCGAGCTTCCCGCCTTCGACAGAGTACTTGTCCTTCTTGGAGGTGGCCTCGCTCTTGGCCGGTGCGCCCTTCTTGGCAGCGCCCTTACCGGCGTCCTTCTTTCCCTCGGGCTTCTTGTCCGCCGCTCCGGCGGCCGCCTTCTCATCCTTTGCCATCTAGATCACCTCACTTCTTCTTCTTGGCCACAGTCTTGGGCTTCTTGGCCTTCTTCTCAGCTAGTCCGTTGCGGACCAAGACAAAGTTCTTCTCATGGGTCTTGGCGCCCTCGACAGAGCTGTAGACGTTAGCGTTACCCTCGCTGGCACCGGTGCCGTACTTGGAGGCCATGTTCGAAACCACTACGCGCTCCTTCTGCACGCCCATGGAACCAGCCAGGGCGGTGCGCACGGCATCCCGGTTGGGGGAAGCTTCCCCGTTGTGCTCGGTCTTGAACTTGACCTCGAACCGGTCCATGGTCTTGTTCTCGTTCTTGCTGACGATCTCTAGCTTCAATTCAATTCCTCCATCGAATATATCATAGACCTGGCCTGGCACCTGGCGTCCTCGTCGACCCTGAGCATGGCCATGCCCTTACCGGGCACACCATAAATCAGGCAGGAGCCTGGAGGAGCCATTGCCACGCAGGCCAATGCGGCCAGGTCCTCCTCGCCCTCGACCAAGAGCTTCGTTGGAACGTTGCGATCAAGAGCCAGCGCGATCTCCCGCACCAGCTCGGTGGTTATCTGCCCCGCTGGGTTCGCGACCTTGGCGCTGACCCCTTTCATCCGATCGAGCTTGGTCGCTAGAGAGGTGTACGACCTGCGCTCGGTCATGAGGTCATATATGACAAGGTCCGGCTCGAAACCGTTATCCAGCAGAGTGAATGATACCATATCGCCCACCGCCAAAAGGAGCTGGCATCCTTCGGTCTGGGCCCGGAGGTCCTTGAGATCGACCATCCGACCAAAACCGGAAGCCAGCTGTTCCCTCATATTTTCGGGTAACCGCCATCCTCTGCGGGGACACCGCAGTTCAGCGCACCTTGAGGGCGAATTTTCCGTTGACATTGATACCCATCCGCTTGGCGATCTCCGACCGGGTGTGGTCCACGATGATCACGTAGCCCTGCCAGTCCCTGGAGGTCGGGTTGTTGCACAGAGGGCAAGTATCTTCCTCGGTTATGAAGCTGCAATGTTTGCACGCCTTCTGCAGCTTCATGCCGCACCTCCGCTCGTCTTCTTCCTTTCCTCCTCGATCCATTCAATCTTGCCGAGGCCGGGCTGCCTCATGGTGAGGCCGATCTTGGATTCGCGAGGACTTCTCTCGTTGAGGCTAAGAGCGACGATACGGGCCCGCACCTTGTCCCCGACCTTCAGGTCACGCTTGGTGTCCTTGCCCAGCAGCCTGCCGTTCTCGGAGTCGATATCGATGCGATCGTCCATTATCTGGCTTATATGAAGCAATCCATCCAGCGGCCCGAACCTGACGAAGGCACCGAACTTTAGGACCTCTACCACGGTCCCCTCGATGACCTCCTGCAACTGGGGGCGGAAAATGATGCTGTCGAACTTGACCTTCTGATAGATCGCGCCGTCACCGTGGACGATGCGCCCCTGTCCCACCGGTTCGACGTGGGATACAAGAAGGGTGAGCGAGTCAGAACCCTCGATCTTGCCCTCGAAGGACTCCCAGCTCAGCTGGTTTATAACGTCAGTGAGGTCCTCGCCCAGCCGCTCCGGCGGGATGCGCACGACCTTCTCCTTCGTTGTCAATAGATACATAGCGTGGCCTCGAACGATGATTGTGGGATAAGCCAACTCGTATATAAAGCTGAGGTTTCTCGATATATATTACAAATATGCTGGATGAAATGAAAAAGAAAGGGTTTGGAATTCATCATCTTACATGATGATGAACAGCCCGGCGAAGACCAGGGTGATGGTGGAGAGTAGCTTCACCAGCACGTGCAGGGACGGACCGGCGGTGTCCTTGAAGGGGTCACCGACGGTGTCACCGACGACCGCAGCGGCGTGAGCGGGGCTCTTCTTACCGCCGTGGTGTCCGGTCTCCACGTATTTCTTGGCGTTGTCCCAGGCACCGCCACCGTTGTTGAGAACGGTGGCCATGAGGATACCAGCGATGGTGGCGACCATCAGGAACGCGCCGACCGCCTGGACCGCGATCTGGTTGGTCGCGTCGGGGTAGGCGTAGCGCCAGATGAGGCCGACGGCCACCGGGACCACGACCGGCAACATGGCCGGGAGGACCATGGCCTTAAGGGCACCCTTGGTTGAGATGTCGACGCACAGGGCGTAGTCGGGCTTCTCCGTTCCGGCGAGGATGCCGGGCTTCTCCTTGAACTGCCTCCTGACCTCGTTGATCATGTCGTAGGCAGCCTTGCCCACGGCGCGGATGGCGAGGGAGGAGAACAGGAAGACCAGCATGGCGCCGATCAGAGCAGCAGCGAATACCGGGGGCTGGGCGATGTCGACCTTGAAGACATCCAGCAGGGGCAGGTCCAGCTTGACCGCTACCTCTTGGAAGTAGGCAGCGAACAGCAGGTAAGCGGCGAGGGCCGCAGAGCCCATGGCGTACCCCTTGGTGAGCGCCTTGGTGGTGTTGCCGACCGCATCGAGCCTGTCGGTCCTGACGCGGATCTCCTCGGGCTGCTTGGACATCTCACAGATACCACCAGCGTTGTCGGTGATGGGTCCGAAGGTATCCATAGCGAGGACAAAGGCGGCGGTGGCGAGCATACCCATGGTGGCGACCGCGGTACCAAACAGGCCAAAGATGAACTCGGCGTTAGCTATGTTGGTTCCGGCAGGCATGGCCACATAGTGGGACGCATCCTGGCCCAGGAAGTAGGCGGCCAGAAGGGAGATGGCGATGGCGATGATAGGCATCGCGGTGGTCTCCAGACCGATTGAGAACCCGGTGATGATATTGGTGGCCGGGCCGGTCTCAGAGGCCTTGGCGATCTCACGGACCGGCCTGTACTCGCCAGCAGTGTAGTATTGAGTGATGTACACGATAGCGATGGACAGAACGATACCAATGATCCCGCAGACGAAGAATTGCCAAGCTCCGAGCATCTGGTCGGTGATGATGTAGAAACCGATGGCGCCAAGAATGGCCGAGATATAGTAACCACGGTTGAGGGCCTTCATCGGCTCCTCGCTCTCGTTCCTCAGCTTGACGGTCATGATCCCGATAAGGGAAGTTAGCAGACCGAAGGCACGTACAACCAGCGGGAAGAATACCCAGTCAATGTTACCGGTGATACCAAAGATGGCGGCACCGAGGATCATCGCACCGATGTTCTCGGCGGCGGTGGATTCGAACAGGTCAGCACCACGACCGGCGCAGTCGCCGACGTTGTCGCCGACGAGGTCAGCAATGACGGCGGGGTTACGGGGGTCATCTTCGGGAATACCGGCCTCGACCTTGCCGACAAGGTCAGCACCGACATCGGCGGCCTTGGTGTAGATACCTCCGCCCAGTTGGGCGAACAGTGCAGCAAAGGACGCACCGAAGGCGTAGCCAACGGCAAGGTTCAGGGTCTCCACCACTTGCCAGGACTGAACGGTGTAGCCAGTCGGCACATCGGCAATGTTGGGAGTGGGGACAACAAAGAACAGGTATAGGAAGAAGATGCCCGCCACACCCAGAAGGCTGAGGGCAACCACGGCGATGCCGGACACAGCGCCGCCGCGGAAAGAGGTCTGGAGCGCCTCGTTAAGGGTCCTCCTCGCCGCGCTGGCCGTCCGGATGTTGCTGTTCACCGACACGTACATGCCGATGTAGCCGGACAGGGCGGAGAAGAAAGCACCCAGAAGGAACGCGATGCCGACCTCCATTCTTATCCCGATAGCGATGATTATTCCTACAATCACGCTAATGATAGCAATCGTCTTATACTGGCGGGCCAAATAGGCCATAGCCCCTTCGCGAATGGCGTCCCCGATGGCTTTCATGTCCGGGGTGCCAGTGTCCTTCCTGAAGATATACCGTGTCAGGAGGTACGCGACCAAAAGGCCAATTACGCCAGCTATTGGTATTAGATATACCCAGGCGTCGATCTCTATAGCCATAATTAGAACCTCTCTCAGGTTGGGGGGCATAATTAAGATTCATCTATATATTGATTCTTAGCCCAAGAATAACGTCTGACTCAGGGCTGGCTATCAATTATTCGAGATACAAATATCATTTTACGAAATAACTCGTCAAAGCGCCCGCTCCACGGCATCGACGATCGTCCTGATCGTCTCCACCCGGGAGTGGTTCTTGTCGTTGGACGCGATCACCGTCCACGGAGCATGGGCGGAGGAGGTCCTTTCGAGCATCTCGTCGATGGCCTCGGTGTACCGGTCCCATTTCTCCCTTGCGGCCCAGTCGTCGGCGGTAATCTTCCAGGTCTTCCGCGGATCGTCCACCCGCTCTATGAACCTCTTCAGCTGGGTCTCCTTGTCGACCTCCAGCCATAGCTTCACCACGATGGTCTCGTTATCCACTAGCCATCGTTCGAATTCATTGATCTCCCGGTAGGCCCTTCTCCAGTTCGCCTCCGGGGTCAGCGCCTCCACCCGCTCCACCAGCACCCTCCCGTACCACGAACGGTCGAAGATGCTCATGTGTCCGGGCAGGGGCAGGCGGCGGTAGAAACGCCATAGGTAATGATGCGCCAGCTCCATATCGTCCGGCGCACCCGTCGGCACCACCTCATAGGTCCGGGGGTTCATGGCCTGGGCCAGCCGGTTAATGTTGCCGCCCTTGCCCGAAGCGTCCCGGCCTTCGAACACCACGACCAGCCGCTTCTTCTTGCGGAAGAGTTCACATTGAGCCTCCCGAATCTTGTTCTGAAGCTTGTCTAACCGGTCCTTGTAATCATCGTCGGAGAGCTTGACGGAGAGATCGATCTTGGCCCGTGGAGATGTACCCATGACCGCTCCCGGCACCGTCTCCTTCACCGCCGGTCGGGTCAGCGCCGTCTCCAGCCGATCGACGATGTTGCGCAGGACCTTGACCTCAGCATATTCCGGGTCATCGGACTCTACGATAATCCAGGGAGC
Organism: Methanomassiliicoccus sp.; assembly: GCA_033485155.1. Taxonomy (NCBI): domain Archaea; kingdom Methanobacteriati; phylum Thermoplasmatota; class Thermoplasmata; order Methanomassiliicoccales; family Methanomassiliicoccaceae; genus Methanomassiliicoccus; species Methanomassiliicoccus sp. The sequence continues at coordinate 505,647 of JAWQJJ010000002.1, read as the reverse complement.
ATGGGCGGTATCGGTGCGCTGCATGATCTCCTCCAGCAGAGGGAGGTGCTTTCGGAATAGCCTCTCTGAGTCCAGGTCCTCGGTCAGAAGGCCACAGGCCTCGGGGGATGCCTTATGGCTAGACTTGCGGTCCTCCGTCTTGCTGGTGTGCAAGAATAGCTTGATGATGACCGTTCCGTCATCGGCGAGAAGCTCCTCGAACCGATTGATATCATCGATCATCTCCTGGGGCAGGCTCTTGCACTTGCCCTCGTCGAGGCACTCGGTGACCGTTCGGGAGTACCAAGAGCGATCGAAGATGGCAATGCTCCCCCTCCACGGGGTCCGCATCCAGAACCGCCATATGAACGGCATCTGCCTCTCCAACCGCTCGGGGGCGGTGGTATTTTGATAGGAGAAACCGCGAGGGTCCAGAGGCAGCAGGACCTTGTTGATAACCGAGGCCATGCTCATCGGTTCCCAGCCTTCGAAGACCACCATCGCGGGGATGCCCGCGGCGTGCACCCTCCGCTGCAGCTCCCCCAGCTTTTCCTTGAGAGGAGGCACGACAGCCTTGTACTCCTCCTTCTTCATCTTCTTGGACAGATCCACCGCGTCGAACATGCCTACCCCATCTCCACGATAATACGGTGCAGGATGTCGATAGTAATGCTCAGCGCCCGACCAGCGTCCTTGAGATGGTGGTAAACCTCTCGCTTCTTCATCGCCTCGATCGGGTCACTGCTGGAGAACACGACAGCCAGGTCAGCGACGTAGGTCTTCTCGATCTCGCTCTCGTTCCTCCTCATCTCTCGGATCATGGCTTGAGCCCGGGCGGGATCCTTGGGCATGATCATGACCGCATCCTTGACCATCTCGGTCCCCCGCTGAAGGGCGGCGGCCATGTTCTTGGTCGGCTTGTCGGGGGCCACCCCGAAGGCCCTCATCTCCACCGCGGTGGACAGGCAGAAGTTGAGGATGTTGTCCATCTGCCTTGAGAATGAGTATATGTCCTGTCTGTCAAAGGGGGTGGAGAACGCTTCTAGAAGCAGGCCCTCCATGTACCGGCGGGCATCGTCGGCCTGCCGCTCGATCTCCTCTACCTCGGTCGGCGGATGGGAAAGATCACCCTTGATCATCCAGGCGTTCAGCGCCCTCACCCCCGCTTCGGTCAGCTCGGCCTGGTGGAACAACATTCCCAGGAAATCGTATTTCGGGGGGAAGATGGAATCGAGCAACTTGCCTTTCTCCTTGTTCTTGCTGCCTTCCATGACCTTCCTCAACCTCCCAAGAGCAACCTGAGGATATTAAACAGGAGCGCCGACACCATCGCCGAGGCGGGGATGGTCAGCAACCATGAGATGACCATATGCTTCCCCACCGACCACTGGACCATCTTGACACGTTCCCCCGCCCCCACCCCCATGACGCTGGATGCGACGACCTGGGTCGACGATACTGGCGCACCGGCAGCCGTGGACAGAAGGATCGTGCACGATGACGCCAGCTGGGAGTCCAGGCTGTCGATGGCCTTGATCGGGTATATCTTACGGCCCAGGGTCTTCATGATCTTCCATCCTCCCCCGATGGTGCCCATGGCGATGGCGATGGCTGTCAGCAATCGGACCCATAGAGGTATCTCCTGGGCGGCGATGAGGCCACCGGAGGCCAGGGCGATGGCGATGATGCCCATCTGCTTCTGACCGTCGTTGGCCCCGTGAGCGAAGGCCAGGACCGCTGTGGTGACATACTGGGCACGGCGGATAGGGCGGTTAATAGATTGCTTGGCGTTCCTCAGGGCGATCATGCTCCCCCGCTTGACCGCGAACCCGGCGGCGAAGCCGATGGCCACCGAGAGCACAAGGAACAGAAGTACCTTTACCAGGCCGACGACCTGCCCCGATGACAGTTCGGCGAAGCCCCAGTCTATGCTACTCGCGCCCGCTCCGGCCACCCCGGCGCCCACCAGCCCACCGACCAGGGCGTGGGTGGATGAAGAGGGCAGTCCGAACCACCAGGTGATGATGTTCCAGGATGCCGCGCTCAGCACCGCGGAAAGGAGGATCTGGACGAAAAGGTCGGGGTCACTGACGGTGACCAGGTTCTCGATGGTGAAAGCCACCGCGCTCCCCCCCAGCATCACTCCGAGGAAGCCGAAGGCGGCCGAATAGACCACTCCTGTGCGGGGGGTGGCCGCCCGGCACGCCACCATCGTGGCCACGGTGGCGCTGGAATCCTGGAAGCCATTGGTGAAAGCGAAGAACAACGTCACTATGACCACGGCGACGATCAGGAGAGCCATCTCGATCAGGGTTACACCGTCCACTGGATGCTGCGGATTCTATTTTACCTCTTGCCGCCGGTTCCCTGGTAGCGTCACCAACGGGCTCAAGCTGCCTACTGGTCAGTTTGATGAGTCCGATAAGATATAACTACTGACAGACCGTTCTCCGCGAGACATGTTGAGCACTGGGGACATCTTAGGTCTCTTGATGGTGTACGGTTACGTCATCCTGGTCGTGGTCATCGCCACTCTGGCCAAGAGGAGATGGCCGGATGGGAGCGGTTTCCGCAAGGTCATCCACATCCTGGTCGGCAATATCGTTCTGTTCTGGTGGGTCTTTGATTCCCGGTACGTCATGGCCTTCCTGGCCGCGGCCCCTTTCATCTTCATGCTCCTTCTCCTTACCCCCCACTCTCCGGTCCGCAGGCTCGACAACACCTTCCTTAAGATGGCCAGCGCTGAGGGGCATGGATATGGCCTGGTGTTCTACGCGATCTCCTGGACCATCTTGGCCTTCGTGCTGTTCGACGACCGCCTGGTGGCCAGCATCGCCATCGTCGCCATGTCTTACGGCGACGGGATCGGCGGCCTCATCGGCAAGCGATATGGCAGGCGCAAACTCAGGGGGAACAAGAGCTACATCGGCACCGCGGCGGTGGCCGGGGGGACCTTCGGGGCAACCCTGGCCGTAATTAGCTTCTATACTTATCTCGGCGGATTCATACCCACTCTCAACGTCTTTCCGTACACCATCTCGGAAGCGATCGCCCTCTCCGCCCTGGTCGGAGCGTTCGTGGCGTTCGTAGAGCTGTACTCGCCCGGCGAGTATGACAACCTCATCGTCCCATTCCTAACCGCCGGACTGGTGCTGGCAGTGCAATACTTGCTGGAGGCGGGCGTCCCGTGAAGCGTTGGATTGTAGTCGACGGCCTCGATGGATCGGGCAAGAGCACGGTGGCAAGATGGATAAAGGAGCACTACGAGGCCAGGGGGGACCGCGTGTACGTGCAGGTGCACCCCTCCGACCGCCGGGCCGGGCGCATGTCCAGGCGGGCCCTCCAGGAACGAGGACCGATAATGTTCGTGATATCCACCGCGTTCTACGTCCTGGACGTCCTCATATCGGTGGCCAAAATTAGGACAGAGTATGAGAAGTATGACGATCTGGTGTTCGTCCGCTACCTCATGGGAACCGCGTACCTCCCCAAGCGGTTCGCCCGGCAGGGGTACGATGTCTTCGCCAAGGTGCTGCCGGTCCCGGAGAGGTTGTTGCTGGTGGACATCGATCCGGAGAAAGCCTTGCACCGCATTGCGCAGCGGGATGACCGGGAGGAGATGTTCGAGAACCTCCCCGCGCTGAACAAGGGTCGGGAGAAGATCCTCATGCTGTCCGAAGGGTGGAGGGTGCTGAACAATAACGGTGACGAGGCCTCCACCCGTCAGCTCCTGAACGAGCAGCTGGAGAGCTGGGACCGGGTGCTGGGGCCGGCAAGCGAGGGGTCGGGCACGGGCCCAGCCTCGACCGAGGGCGGCTTGACGTCCGGTTGATGCCAATTTATATCTAGGCCCATGGAATTGCTTTCCACCCTCTAATGGAGATCATCATATGAAAGCAAAGAGACCGGTCAAGGATATCAAGTACGAATCGGGCATGACGGTCGACGCGCTCATGGTCCAGCTCAGGCAGTCTGGGGGCTTCACCGGGAGGAAGATGTCAGAGGCGGTGGACATCATGGAGAAGATGGTACGGAAGGATGGGTGCACCACATTCCTCTCCTTCCCGGCCTGCATCATGGCCACCGGGACCCGGGGAGTCATCGTCGAGTTGGTCAAACGGGGCCTGGTCGACGCCATCATCACCACCTGCGGGACTCTGGACCACGACCTGGCAAGGACCTGGAAGAGCTACTACCATGGAGATTTCCTCATGGACGACGTGAAGCTCCACCAGGAGGGACTGAACCGGCTGGGGAACGTGTTGGTGCCCAACTCCAGTTATGGCGTGGTGCTCGAGAGGAAGCTGGGCCCGATGTTCAAGGAGATCCTCAAGGACCGTGACTCTATATCCACCCGCGAGATCGTGGACCAGGTCGGGGCTAGGATCGACGACGAGGATTCGCTCGTGCACTGGTGCAATCGCAACAAGGTCCCCATGTTCATCCCGGGGATCACCGATGGGTCCTTCGGCAGCCAGCTGTGGATGTACTGGCAGGATCACCGCAAGCTCAAGGTCGATCTCTTCCAGGACGAGCAGGACCTCATGGATATGGTCTTCGACGCCAAGGAGAGCGGGGCCCTCATGATCGGAGGGGGCATTTCCAAGCATCACACCATCTGGTGGAACCAGTTCCGCGGCGGCCTGGACCACGCGGTGTACCTGACCACCGCCGTGGAGTACGATGGCTCCCTGTCCGGGGCGCAGGTAAGGGAGGCCGTCTCGTGGGGCAAGGTCAAGGAGAACGCTGACCACGTGACCGTGGAGGGCGATGCCACCATCACCCTGCCGTTCATTGTAGCTAGCCTGCTAGAGAGGCTGGACCGGCGATGAAAAAGGTAACGGTGATCCCCGGGGACGGAATAGGCCCCGAGGTCATCGCTGCCGCTCTTGAGGTGCTGCGGGCGGTGGACGCTCCCCTGGAGATGGCGGAGGCAGGTATGGGCCTATCGTGCTTCCAGGCGACTGGATCCTATCTCCCGGAGGCAACGATCGAGCTCCTCCGGGGGAGCGATGCCGCCATCTTCGGAGCGATAACCTCCCCGGTCACCTATGATCCATCGTACCGTTCCCCCCTCCTCTACCTTAGAAAAAGCTTCGATCTCTATGCCAACATCAGGCCGGTGCGCCGATGGCACCCCTCCATTGGGTTGGTCGACCTCGACACGGTCATCGTGCGGGAGAACACCGAAGGGATGTACACCGGCGTGGAACGGGAGGACGAGGAAGGCGTGGTGACAGAGAGGCGGGTCACCCGAAAAGCTTGCCAGCGCATCGTGGATAGGGCGATCTCGGTCTGTCGGGAAAAGGGTCTTGGGAGCATTACCTGCGTGCACAAGAGCAATGTCCTCAGGAAGTCCGATGGCATGTTCCGGGAGATCTTCCGGGAGCAGGTGAAAAGCACAAACCTGGAGGCCAGGGATCTTCTGGTTGACGCCGCGGCGGCGGCCATGGTCCTACAGCCCCGTAAGCTGGAATGCCTGGTCACCCTCAATCTTTACGGTGACATTCTATCCGATGAGGCCGCTGCCTTGACCGGGGGGCTGGGCTTCGCCCCATCTGTCAACCTGGGCGACCGCTTCGCACTCTTCGAACCGACCCATGGGTCTGCTCCCGACATCGCCGGGCGGGACCTAGCGAATCCAACGGCGGCGATCCTCTCGGCGGCAATGATGCTCCGGTACTTGAAGATGGGGGCGAAGGCCGATCGGATCGAAGGCGCGGTGACCGAGGCCCTGGGCCAAGACATAAGGACCGCCGACGCCGGCGGACTGATGGGCACTCGCGAGTTCACGAAGAGGTTCGTAGAGGTCCTATCAACTTTCTGAAGGAGCTTACTCCGGGAAGCTCGCTGGCCCATACCTTCAAACGTTGTGCCTCCCACAACAGGAGGCCGTTGAGGGTCGTACCGGGAACGGTCCTGCGCCGTTCCCTGAGCTCCAATCCGACAAGGGCCACGACCAGCAGGCCCAGGAACAGGAACTCGGGGATCGACATCACCCCCAGATAGTTCATTTGGGCATAGTCCATGGCGAGGTGGGCGCCCCAGGCTACGAACGGCAGCGCATACTTGTACGAGATGGAAAGCGGGCCGATCAGCACCACCGCCTCGGGGCTGTGGAACATGCTCTTCCATTGAATGTTAGTGGCCATCGCGGCCTTGTAGTCCATGGAATGAGATATCCCCTCCCGAGCCACGAACTCGACCATTCCAAAGGTGTGGTCGAGGTCGATGAACACTCCGAACAGCAGAACCGCAAAGGCATTGTTGCGGTCCAGACGAAACAGAGAGATGAGCACGAGGGCCAAGGCCAGGTGGGTCACAGCGAGCATTTGACGTTTCACCACCCTGACAAGGACATAATAACGTTATCTGTCTGTTATCCTTATTGATAATTAATGATTCCAATGGGATGATAACGGGGCCGAGGAAACTGCCATGTTAAATACCCGTGGCTTGGCTATTGGAACTGGGTCCAATGAACAACAACAGGATTGTCCTGATGTCGAACCGGGAACCATACATACACGAACGGACCAAGAGAGGGATCCGATGTCGGGTACCGACCGGAGGGTTGGTGGCGGCGTTGGACCCCGTGATGCGGTCCACCGGGGGGACCTGGATCGCCTGGGGAAGCGGGAGCGCGGACATGGAGACGTCCGACGCCGGTGGCAAGATCCTCGTTCCGCCCGAAAATCCTTCGTACGTCCTGAGGAGAATATGGCTTACCACCAAGGAGGTGGCCGATTACTACTATGGGTTCAGCAATCGGGTCATATGGCCGGTGTGCCACATGTTCCAGGAGAACGCTCTGTTCGAGAAGGATTATTGGGAGACGTACAAGAAAGTGAACGCCAAGTTCGCGGCTGCGGCGGTCGAAGAGCTGGGCGAGGACCGACGCCTGTGGGTGCAGGACGTCCACTATTGCCTAGTACCCTCCATGGTGCGGGAAGCGTTACCGGATGCCAATATCGCCCTGTTCTGGCACGTCCCGTTCCCCTCGGTAGAGACCTTCTCCTGCATACCGTGGAGGAAGGAGCTGCTCAAGGGGCTGCTGGGCTCTGACCTCATAGGATTCCATACCTCTGCCTACTCGGCCAATTTCCTTGCCACCATCAAGCGGGAGTTCCCGGAGGCATCGGTCACTGATTCGGCGGTGGAGCTCGCCGGACGGGTCACCATGGTCAAGCCCTTTCCCCTGGGGATCGATTATGATGAGTACATGGCCCGTGGCAAGAGCGAAAGCATCAGACGTAGGGCGGCCAGGTTGCGCCGGCGGATGGATATACCACACGTGATATTCGGGGTCGACCGCCTGGACTATACCAAGGGCATCTTGAATCGCTTCCTCGCTTTCGAGCGGTTCTTGGAAAGCAATCCCAAGTTCATCGGCAAAGTGTCGTTCATCCAGGTCGCATCCCCCACCCGCGAGGTCATCACCGAGTACCGGGAAATGAAGAGACAGGTCGAGGAGACCGTGGGTAGGGTTAACGGGCGGTTCCAGCAGCCGAACTGGACGCCGATAATCTACATGAACAGATACGTCACACCGGATGACTTGATGATGTACTACATGATCGCCGATGTGGCCATGATCACCCCGGTGATCGACGGGATGAATCTGGTGGCCAAGGAGTACATTACTCTGAACGACCAGGGGGTTCTCATCCTCAGCGAGTTCGCCGGGGCCAGCGAGGAGATGGGCGCCGCCCTGATCGTCAATCCATACGACGTGGAGATGAGCGCCAAGGCCATCCTCAGGGCGCTCACCATGACTCCGGAGGAACGCAGCAGGCATGTTCAGGCCCTGAGGTCAGTGATCAAGAAGCACGATCTCTACTGGTGGCTGGATACCTTCATGAAGGAGTGGGGCCTCGACGTAAGCTCCCGGGACTTCCACCAGAGAACGATCGCCAAGGAAATGGAAACAGAACAGTCGGGAGACGAAGTCGGTAAGCCATCCTCCTAGAACCGTCACCTGGTTGCGAAAGGTTCAAACACCGAGGCGAAGCTTGGGGTCCGAGCAACATGTCAGAATCTAACGATCGGACCTCTTACTGTGGCCTTTATTGCGGCGATTGCATCCCTCACGACAAACGGGTTTTCCTCGCGGTAGAGGAGCTGAAGAAGGCGCTGGACGAGGTACAGTTCGACCAGTATGCGTACCTCCGTTCCCAAGCTTACGGTAAGCTCCTAGACTATCCCATTTTCATACGGGTGCTGGATGAGATCGAGGCGATCGAGTGCAAGGGTCCCTGCGCCACCGGCGGAGGAAAGAAGGTATGCATCATCCGGGACTGCGTCAAGCAGAAGGGTTACCGGGGATGCTGGGAGTGCGGGGACAGCGCGAAATGCATGAAGCTGGCGGCCCTGAAGCGGTTCCACGGAAAGACCATTGAGCATAATCATCAGATGATCCGGGAGCACGGCATCGAGAACTGGGCTGAAAAGAGAGGAAGGCACTACCCGTGGCGGTGAACCGCCCGGGCTACCCTTCGAACCTAATCATCATTTCTTCGCTCGGATAAGCGACCGTTCTTGCTTTTTGTGAGCGCCTGGAAGCTGGACAGGCCCCGTGGTAGGACCATCGGGTCGACGTTCTTGAACTCCCTAATCCACTGGTTGAAGGTCGGCCAGTCACCATTTCGTCGATCTCCAGCATGCCAATGTCCTCCAGCTTTCGAGCTACTGCTCAGTCGATAATGAAGATCGGACCTGCTCCCGGGGTAATCGCTACGTCCCTCTGGCCCCAGACTTGGGATGGATTAAAAGGAGATCGGGATATCGCCGACCAGCGACCCCTTCACTTCTTCTTGGGCTTCTTACGCGGCATGGCACGCTTTCTCATCATCTCGCCATGAACATCTTCCATATGCTCATCGAGTTCGTAGAGGGTCTCAAACTTGGCTCCGCACTTCTCGCACTCCGTGTTAATCCGGTTGGTACTCATGGATACATCTCGTCCGTATATCGAGGCCGCTGCTCCGCTCTTCCGCGCAGGAAGACGGATGTCTTGGCCGCGTCATCTCTATTGTCGTCATGCTATTTATCGATACGATTGTAATGCATCCTCTGCCGAACATCGTATCGCCTCATGACCACGACAATCGGCTACGACCTCCGACGACGGTCGGGGGCGAGCAGCATTGTTCGTGGGCTCCTCGAGGGCCGGTTCGTCTCACGGTCATGGATGCTTTACAACAGGGTCTTCGATCCTCTCACGCCCCCTTTTTTCATGTCGCGTCCCCCGACCGTTCCGGTCCTGGCGCTGTTCAAGGACGGCGTACACGTCCCCTGATTCCTCCTGCCCCCTCTGCTCCGCGAGCGCCTCCAGGCAGGAAGCCAGGCTCTCCATCTGAACATATTGCGGCAGGCCGAGCTCCATCGATTCTCCCACCGAGAGGTTGAAGAGATAGGAGCCGAGGGCCGAGAGGAGACGCAGGGACCCGACCGCCGGCTCGATGTACTCGGGAGTATACTCGAAGGAGAGCGCGGGTAGGGGATCACTCAGGCCCTTGAATACCTGAAGCTCGTAACCCTCGGTATCGATCTTGGTGAAGCGGGGAAGGCCATACCTGGCGATGAGCGCGTCCATGGTGATGGTCGGTACCTCCATCTCCTCCTGCCACCGAGAGTCGTCGAACCGACCGCATGACCTCACCCGATCGATCCACTGTTGGCTCATGGAGGAGACCAGGTCGTTGTCGGAGAGACGTATCGATGCGTTCCCCTGGCGCTCGTCCAGCGCTGCCTCCAGGACATCGATGCGAGGGTCAGCACGGAATCTTCTCCGCATGATCTCGGCGCAGTGGGGCTGCGGTTCCACCGCCACCACCCTAGCCCCCAGGTCAAGGAAGAGCTGCGACCGATCCCCATGGTTGGCCCCCACGTCGAAGACCAGGTCACCGGCCCGTATGAACTTGGAGTATAGGGTCAGCATTCTGGGCCGGCGCCGCTGCTGCTCTTCGGAGGTGGCTCTCATAAACGATCCTCATCCCTACACGTAGTTGGAGCCTATCCGCCGCTTCCTCCGCTCCGCCGCTTAATGTTCGATGTTTGGACGACGGTATCCGTGGCAAACGGTCTACCGAAGACGTCCAGATCAACGACCTCACACTGGTATTCGACCCCCTGGCCCAAACGTTTTTGAGCCCTCGGACGTAGGTCATGGCGTGTATGTCGTGCATCCCTTGATACGGCCGGGTTCGATCCAGGAACGGGAGTACCAGGCTACCCTCGCTGATTCGTGTTACTTCTACTCGACCTTGGTCGTACTGCCCACCGGGCTCGGGAAGACTGTGATCGCGCTCAGGGTGATGGCCGAGGTGCTCCATCGCGATGGCGGTAAGGTTCTCCTCCTCGCTCCGACCAAGCCGCTGGTGGAACAGCATGCCGCGTTCCTCGATGATCATCTCGTCGGCAGGTCCGTGGTCCAGTTGAGCGGAGAGGTGCCTCCTGAGCAGAGGGCGGCGGAGTGGAACGGGCACGGAGTGATCGTATCCACGCCGCAGGTGGTCATCAATGACCTCCGAAAGGGGAGGATCGATCTGCAAGGCGTCAAGCTCATCATCTTCGACGAGGCCCACAGAGCCACCGGCCGCTACGCCTACGTGCCTATCGCCCAGGCGTTCGATGCGATCGGGGGCCGGGTGCTGGGTATCACCGCCTCCCCGGGCGGATCCAAGGCGCGGATCAAGGCGGTGTGCGATAACCTCCATGTTCGGCGGATCGAGGCCCGGACGGAGGAGGACGCCAGTATAATGGAGTACCTCCACGAGGTACGAATCGAGACGATGGATGTGGACCTGCCGGAGGGGATCGCCGATGTTTGCGAGGCCCTGCGAAGCATGTACGGTGCGTACATCTCCAAGCTCAACCACATGGGTTTCCTGAAGACCGAGGGTCTGCCCAGGGTCGGATATGTGATCGAGATGAACAAATCCCTGCGGGCCAGATCCTTCGGCAAGAAGAACGGCTACCTGTTCAACGCCCTCAGCCTACAGGCCATGGCCATCAAGGTCGGACACGCCCTCGAGCTTGCTGAGACCCAGGGAGTGACGGCACTGACCTCGTATATGGAGAAATTGAAGACAGAAGCCCAGGGCAGGAAAGGGTCCAAGGCCTCCCAGAGGATCGTCGCTTCTCCCGAGTTCGCACGGCTGGAGGAGATCGTGTCCCGGACCCCTGAGGGACACCCCAAGATTCCCCTGGTCAGAGAGCTGGTGACCTCTCAGCTGGAGCAAAAGGCCGACTCCCGGGTCATGGTCTTCACCAATTACCGTGACTCCTGCGAAATGGTGGCCCGATGCCTCTCGGACATCGGCGGGGCCAGGGTGAGCAAGCTCGTTGGGCAGAGCTCGAGGGCTCACGATAAGGGACAGAATCAGAAGGAGCAGGTCGAGGTCCTCTCGCATCTGCGGTCCGGAAGGATCAACACGGTCGTGGCTACATGTGTGGGCGAGGAGGGGCTCGACGTCGCCAACACCGACCTCGTGATCTTCTACGAACCGGTGCCGTCGGAGATAAGGTCGATCCAGCGTCGGGGCCGCACGGGACGCAGCCGCCCGGGGCGTGTGGTGGTGCTGGTGACCAAGGGGACCAGCGACGAGCCCTCGTTGGTCGCCAGCGATCGGAAGGAGAAAGCCATGAGGCGGAACATCCAAAGGATCAATCGCGAGTGGAGCGAGGGGAGGCCGACGGAGGCCGAGGAGACCGCCTGACCTCGGCCGTGGACCAGCCCGCGTGTGTTCCCCTTGTCGCGGCCGACTTGGTCAAGTGTCAAATAGCCCAAAGGCCGATTCAAGTGCATGGCAAAGCTCACCCCGGAAATGGAGGAATTGCTCAAGTCGACCAAGTATTTCCCTCTGGCCACGGCCTCGAAGGATGGAGAACCGAACGTGGTTCCCGTCGGTTCGGTCTTCCTCATGGATTCCGAGACCATCTGGATCGGAAACCAGTTCATGGACGCCACGGTGAAGAACCTCCAGGAGAACCCCCGAGCCTCGCTGTACGTGTGGACCCAAGGGGTAAAAGGGTGCCTGAAGATCAAGGCGGACGTCGACATCGTCGATGACGGCCCCGATTACGATAAGATGAAGGGGATGGTCAGTGCGAAGCGGGCCGACCTCAAGTGCCGCTCCCTCCTTGTGCTAAAGATCACTGACGTGTTCGAGTGTGCCTCCGGGCCGAGTGCTGGTAAGCGGCTGGTGTAAGCTCCGGACTCGGCGGCGGTCCTAGATTCGGTACATGCAAGGTCCGCAAGGAGGGCCGTTCGCCAGGATAATCTTTATATTTGGTGCCAGTATAAGGTGGCCTACAAGCAGGGGTAGCCAAGCTTGGCCAACGGCGCAAGATTGAGGGTCTTGTCCTTAGTGGTTCGTGTGTTCAAATCGCATCCCCTGCACCACTTTTCCCTTACACTTTTAACTTGCTGGCATTGATAATATTAGCTCTTTTTATATATATATATATATATATATATATATGTCCAGCGAATATAATTCGAATTTCGGGGAACGATGGACAAGATACCCTCGCTTCCAGACTCGCATCCGGGAGTGTATCTGGTATGATAGAAAAAGAAGAAATTGCGCGAATTATGGCACAAGATACAAGGTTTCAGGAATTTGAGGACTTTCGACTATGGCTCCTTGGCGTCAAGGTTCAAGGAGTAAAACAAGCGTACAATAACGCCATGAATCTCAAGGCCCTGTTCCGTAAGAACGCGGTCTATACCATCAATCAAACGGAAGTAAACCGTCTTCTCGCCAAGGTCCGCACCTCGGGATATTCTTCTTCGCACCAACGGCACTTGCTCCAAGCCTTGGAGCTGTTCATCGAGTTCAAGGGCATCCAGGGCATCCAGCCCATCAAGAAGCCCAGGCAAACGCGGAAGATGCCCAGTTATCTACCGATAGAGGAAATGAAAAAGCTCATCGATGGGTGCCGGACCTACCGCCAACTAGCTATAGTCACCCTGTTCATGAAGACGGGACTTCGGCTTGCCGAACTTTGCAACCTCAATATTGGGGATATTGATACCGATAACCGGGTGATTAGGGTTCGCTCGGGGAAGGGTGATAGGGATAGGGAGGTCGATATGGATGACCAGCTCGTACAAATCCTCAACACCTACCGCGTGAAGTACAATATAATCAACGTCAAGCCCGACCACCCTTTGTTCTTATCCGAGAGGAAGCAAAGGATATCTCGGCATGCCGTGGAGGAAGAAATAAAGAAAGTGGGGCAGCAAGCCGGATTCGCGGTCAAGATAAAACCGCACGTGCTACGGCACTCCTTCGCTACCCATTGCACGCAGAACGGGACGGATATCATCTCGCTTCGGGACTTGCTGGGACACGCGGATATATCGACGACGGAAATCTATCTTCATTGCAATAATCCGGCACGGAAGCAAGCATACAACAGGGGTGTTCCCCGGTTCTAAATCTCTTTCCATCTTTTGCTCGAGTGAGGACTCGACCCGTCCGTGTGTTTTCTCTAGGCGGGGCATAGTGGGAGCCGTCCGAAGGGTCGTGGGCGGTGAAATGTTCTTGCAATGAGCGGGTGAAGAATCTCATCTCCCGAGATGATGAGATCGAGCTAGGATGATCAATCGACGGCAGCCGAAAAAACAAGAATTTTACCTTTGAGTGACTCCTATAAGGCGTCGCAACATGTTTCGAAAAAATGTATGGAAGATAGGTTGCCCATTGATTTGGACATTTTTCAAATGGTGGGTGATTTCAAATGTGATCTGAAAAATCTCGATTTTAAGCAAAGTATTATATACCCAACTTTTCACAATGCTGAACTTCGACATGTTTATCGAAATAAAATCTGGAATCTTATGCACTTAGTTCTTGTTCATCATCTTCTGTGCTGACTATCATGGCATGATTGTGGCACATGATCTTGTTTTTCATCTGGAACGGATGATTCGGAAAAAAGGTGGCAATTTACCATCATGTCGATTGTGGGCTAAGTTTTCGATGAGAATGTCGTATGATCTAGTCTGGTGAAGTGATGCGAGTAGGTAGGTGCAGAATGGTACAATTCCTTCGAGGAAGATGCGCATTTGTACATTATGTATGGCTATACTCACCCTATTATGGAATCTAATGAGGAAAGGTCACAGATCATGACCTCGACCGAATCGTTCCCGGTCCGGTCGACGATCTCCTTCCTGGCCCTCGCTCCTTTCTTCGAATCGCGGACCGTCATTACCACCCTGGCTTTCAGGGCGGCAAGGGCGAGAGCGGTCTCCCTGCCTATGCCGGAATTGGCTCCGGTGATGATGCAGACCCTTCCTTGGAGGTCCATCGTATCCCGTACCGTTTTCTTACATCGGCCTAAGCGTCCCGGCGAACACCTGCCATGCGAGTAAGGTCTTCGCGACCAGGCTGAGGATCATGTACACCTTCTCCCCGAAGAGGTAGTCGGCCCACCGGCCTTTCGCACGGTACTGCAGTATCATGTTAAAGGCGAAGGAGAAGAAGGTGATGGCGATGGTCAGGAAGATCCAGTACACGAAGCTGGGGACGTTGCCGTACTGTCCTGCTCCAGCCAGATATATAGCGATGCCGACCCATGGAATAAGGCCGGCGAAGGTACCGAAGATGTACGGGGTCCAGGTGACCTTCGGGCGGTTCTGGTTGATCTGCTCCATGACCAGGCCGAAGAGGTTCATGCAGGCATTGATGCTGAACAGCGCGATGAGGGAGACGACATCATAGATGCCCACGAGCATGGCGATGACCACTATCATGATGGACGAGGAGAACGCGTACTCGAACCACCGGGCCTTGTTGATATGGGCCTTCAGTCCGTCAACGTACCACTGGTAGAACGGCCCAGCCAGCAGGAAGTGGTCGAAGGCCGAGGTGAACAGGAACAGAGCGATGAGAGGAGCGATAGGCAGGGTGAACAGAGTGCTGATTTGAGCCTCTAGCTGACCGGTGGCCGAGTTAAAATGAAGGAAGGAAGCTGTCACCGGCAGGGCGAAGCTGGTCGCTAAAGCTAGTATCGCCAGCCCTTGGACCAGATGAAGGACCAGTAGTGCGGCGTTCCACTTTCTCAAGGCGACGAACTTGGGGTCGGTCTCCGGAACCATAGTATCGGTAATCGATTGAACCCTTGATTATTTAATTTATATCCTCAGTAATAATCTATCATGAGCTATTGCTAATATACAATTGGAAAATGTAAAAAAAGGAATCTGCCTACTTCGGCATTAATACTTTGTCGATGGCGTGGCAGACCCCATTGCTAGCGACAATATCGGCCTGGATGATGTTGGCATCGTTCACCTTCACATGGCGGTGCAGATGCCATCGTGCCGCATCGATCTTGACTTCCTCCCCCTGGACCGTCTTGGCGGTCTTTAGCTTGACCACGTCCGCTGCCATGACCTTGCCCGGGACCACGTGGTACAGTAAGATATTTTTCAACTTGGGAACATCCTTCAACAAACTCTCCACCGTGCCCGCGGGCAGCTTGGCGAACGCCTCGTCAGTCGGAGCGAATACTGTGTACGGTCCAGCCCCCTTCAAAGTATCAACGAGCCCAGCGGCCTGTACTGCAGCGACGAGTGTCTTAAAATTCCCTGCCTGCATGGCCAACTCAACGATGTCCGGCATATTATCATCCCATTATCTGTTATAAGAATAGTTTTTACAACCGATATTAATAGATTTTTCATCAACTCATGCTAGACACCATTGGCCATTGCGGCAGGATTCTTCACACCCAATTACAATCGAGAGATCAATTTAGATAATGGGCCGCATCACAACATGGGTTTGATTATTGCCATATTAATGGTCGATATCCTCAGTTCGACCTTTTGCCAAATTTCCCGTTCCATTATCGCGCAATAAACTAATATCTAAAATTGAAATCATAATTCTCAACAAAGATAATGCAGGAGGACTTATGAAGAAAGGAATGCTAATCGCCATAGCCAGTATGGCAGTGGTCCTCTGCGTTTTGGCCGGTTACGCGGGAACAGCGGCACAAACCACCACTGCACCCAGTAACACCATCGCTCAGACAGCAGAGGAGAATAGTGACCTCAGCACTCTGGTTACCGCTCTGAATGCCGCTGGGCTGGTCGATGCTTTGAACGGCACCGGACCGTTCACCGTGTTCGCCCCGACCAACGAGGCCTTCGCTAAGCTGGACCCTGCTCTTCTGCAAAAGCTGACGACCACCGACGTGGCCACGCTCAAGCAGATCCTGCTGTACCACGTTGCATCAGGAGAGGTGATGGCGGGTGACCTTGAGGACTGCCAACAGATCGTTACCCTGCAGGGTGGAACGGTCACGGTGCACATCATCGGCAGCGACGTGTACATCAACGACGCCAAGGTGATCATCACCGACATCCAGGCGAGCAACGGGGTAATCCACGTCATCGACACCGTGTTGATGCCGCCGGCCTGCTAAGTGAGGCAGAAACCGAACCATGCGGATGGAACCATCCGCATAATCTTTCTTTCTTCATCTATCACCTGAGTTAATTCGGCCCAATGGGACGAACCGGACATATAACATGCCTGATTCAGTGTCCACAGAGCACGCCTGCGAACGCAGTAAACCCACGACCTATCCAAGGTATTGGGCCAGGTTGGTCTCTCCCACCTTGAGTCCAGGAAAGGTCCAGAGCAGCTGCTTAGCCTGTTCCGCAAGGATCCTCTTGACTCCCTCAGTCTTCTCTACCTCGAATTTTGGGTATAGCCTGACTACTATGCCATCATCCCTGGACGTTATTAAGGTTAGAAAGGTGGCCTTCCGACCGCCCTCGATGGCCAGCGATTCGATGAGAATGGAGTTGTTGCCTCGACCAAGGTAAACGTCCATGGTCCTCAGGATGTCTTTGTCATTCTTGATGAGCAACGGTTTCAGTTCTTGGAAGATGTCCTCAAGTGCAACAACACCAGTAAGAACGACATGAGGCATGACCATTCCTCCAAGGCAATAAGACGGCGCTTAAAGATAATTAGATTTGTTGGTTGAAGGTCAGATTGCTCAATCTTTCTTCTTGTTGCGCATCAATTCCACGATGCCCGTGAGCGCTCCCGAGGATGACATCTGGGCGAGGAGAGCGGGCGCCACCCCTTCGACCACCTTCCTGCGGTCCTCTGGCGTCATGCCGTCCAGCATGGTCTTTGACACCCTAGGTATAAGACGGACCATGAGGTCCTTTTTCTCATCCGAGGTCATGGAAGCGATAATCTCCATGACGGCCATCTCGGTGAGATCAAATCGCTCCTGGGGACTCATTCTCTTGATCATCTGTTTACCGAACCACTCCATCATGCCCATCTATCAACCTCCACTGGTCGCACTTCCCGAACCCCCACCATCCAGGACCGATAGCCCGCTCCCTAATCCCATACTAGATTTTGCATGGGATCGATTTCCCATGGGTGTGCGAGCCTCGCATTGCGCCTCCATCCAACTTGGTGAAGGAGCAGATCCCCGCTCCCACCTACTCTGACAGCATCTTGAAGAATATGCTGACTATAGCCTTGCGCTCGTCCACATCGGCGACGTCCCACATATCCTTGACCAACGCCTCCTCCGTCGTTTCCGCGCACACTCTATCGGCGAGGAAATCGGCGAAGCGGGTGGCGATGTCCTTTATCTCTCCGTCCGACAGACCGAGGCTCTTACCGGCCAATATCGCCTCCTTGAGCGTCGCCTTCCAAGTGTCCCAGTCTTGGGTGTATGTCATCACGCTCATGCAGTAGTCCCTTTGTTCGCTGTTGTCCGTCATTCTATCTCCAGATAACATTTCTCCTCGGTACACTTATATTTATCATAATAGTGGATGTCTTTATTGCTCTGCTAGGAGAGTAAAGTTGTTTTGAACCACTGGGGCCTGCCTTGGAGTGTGGACCGACCGTGGCGCAATGACTATCTGTGCATCCAGGGGCCCCCATCGATTGGTCCGCATCAATTGGGACTACGTCAGTAAAGTGAGCTTCGCAATTAACAATGGCTATGCACAAGTATCGATTAGGAGCTTCAATGGTTACGTGATGAAAGTACATATGAACAAACCTGACCGCAGGTTCAGGGATTTGGTGTACGCAATCTTGGACCATGTACCTGAGACTCGGCTCGATAGCTCGTTTCGTGAGTATTGCCAAGAGAGGGAAGCGCTTAAGAATCAACAAGCATCAACAAAGCCGACGTAGATATCTTAGGTGGGCAAAGGTAGGGTTTGGTTAGTTTATAAAGAAAAACATCAGGAACGAGAGTGGGCAAGAGGATTCAAAAGCCGTGAACATTTGGGAGTACGTTTGGTTCTCCTTATTGTTTACCGTTACTTTGATGATCGCCATATCGCTCACGGTTATCATCGCCGAGAGGCTGAGACTAAGGAGGCGGTTGACATGATAGCTGAAATAAGGGAAGAAAGGGCTATCGTCTTTAACATCAAAGCAAGTCCAAAGCAAGCTGAACGGCTGAATCAGTTCTATTTCATCTTAGAGCTTACGAAATCGGACTTTATTATGCGGCTTCGGGGGAGAGTTGGTCAAGGTTGGGCAGGAGGAGAATATGAAGAAAGCAGCCAAGCGGCCGCTGGAGAGATATCACTAATGAGCAGGGAAGTAAAACCTCTTAGCTGCTTTTTCATCCGAAATATAGTGGGTTAACAGTCTTCTCGTGATAGGAAATGGGTACCGATCCAGGGCATATGTAGGGGACCCACTCCTTAATATTCTGATGCAAGGTGGATGAGGGTGATTCCTTGATCCCCAATTGCCAAGGAATTCTTCATGTCATAGATCGGTCACCACAATTTGGCTACTATTCGCATTAGTAGTATTGCATGGCCAGGCCCATAGTCCTATTTTTTGGAATGGCGACGTTCCAGAACACATCTGTGAATGGTCCTCGCTGAACCACTGAGTTGAGGGGGCGCGTCTATGTCCCCTGATAAAACCTGCAACGAGAGAGTTCTTGAAATTGGAGGGCGATTGTCGATCGATCAAAAAAATTGTCCGCCGGGGCGAAATTGGTTGGGAAAGCGCATGGTGCGGGAGGGGGCGCTAGTGACGCTGATCGGGCTCCTGCTGTACATCGGAATAGCCCGGGTCAGATCTCTAGGAGACACAAACTTCCCCTGGAGTATCTAGGAGTCTTAATAGGCATCTCAATAAGGAAATGACGGCAAGAAGCCCGCGAGGTAGAGATTTATCGCTATCTCTAAAAAAGGATGGGGCAGCCAACCCGATGATTGAATGGAAGGAAATCTATTAGGCGAAGCTAATGATTGGTATAGGGTAAAGTACGCCATATTATTGCTGAACTGACAATGTGATACAGCTTGCGGCCATGAATGATAAGCATTCTGAAGAATGCTGCGGAATTGTTATTGACATAATGATAATAGAAGGCTTAGCGAACCGGAGTTTTTCTCAGGTCCCTGCAATGATTGAACGGGCAGTCCTTCTCACAGATAACTCCTACAATTACTACGGATTATTTTTCGCGGATGGAGGCTTCATTCCCCTATCTGGCAGGGATGCTCAGGCCAGAAGCCAAGTTATCTCAGGCGTTATCCTTTCCATCAGCCAGTTCAACGTCGGGGAGCATATAATCAATGCTATCATCAGCTTACTCGGGCGAGTCGTAATCCCTCAAACCGAGGGATAATGTGGTGAGGCGGAATGGAGCAAAACTTGTCTTTTCCATGAAGCATGGCCGAATACGACCACGTTTGTAAATGTTGCTGAGGTGACCATCGTCGGGTATGGATCATTTATGGGGCCATTCATCGACCTAGCGTTCAATCGATCACTCTTTCTGTGTAACGGTTCCCAACAATTCTTTAGACTTCGGGGAGCGAAGAGTAACTGCCTTCCCACCATCAGTAAGAACCTTCAAATTCATTGGCGTATTGGCATAGCCCTTACCAGCAGCGTCCACCAGTTCCGTGCCTTTGAGTAGGGAATTTATACCATCACTCGCATCCTCTGGAGTATCATACTCCCTTGAACCGATGTTCATCATGCTCACCCGAATCTTGGTCATATAAACCACCTTAACGTTAGTAAGTTGAGTGCAACTGTATTTCTCAGTATTCATGAGTATCAAGCCATTGCCATGAGGGACGGATTATGAGGCACTTCCACCGCCAGGCATCGAACTGATCAATATTTCCGTTTGACGATTCCTATCAGCTCTCTGGGCTTCTGTTTGCGGATCGTAGCTATCCATCCATCATCGGTAAACAAATTCAGTTTGGCTGGTGTATTAGCAAAGGACTTGCCCCCATCATCCGACAGCTCCGCGTACCTAGACAAGAGATCAATGCCTTCGTTCGCTTCCTCCGGTGTGTCATAGTCCCTCGGACCGAAGGACAGTATGCTCACCAGAATCTGAGCCACATTACTTTCCCGGTCGATGTTCATTGCGGCAATGTCCCTATTTAAAGGAGAATGGTGGACGTGAACGATACCTCTATCTAATTGGCATCTAAAACGATGATGTTTTGTCCTCACGCTTCAAACTTATTAAAATATCTATCGGATGCAGATATTTCCTATCAAATGGATAGTGGGCCGTCTCTTGGCCATATTGCGATCATAAAGGTATTCGATCCAGTATGGAGACTGATGCGGAAGACCTTCTTCAATTATTATCTAAATATTGTTTTTATTATGGCATAATATCGCTCGAATACACCCATATTGCCCGCTTCATGGACTCAAGCATTCCCTTTAGCTTACCGACAAGAGTATTAAGATGCTCGATGAGAGTGGCAGTAATGATATTATTTTATCCATTCAACAGTTACTGCAACTTATAGACTTCAAATCCTGACATTTTTAACAGCTCTGGTATTCTTCTAACTGCTTCCCTATCCCGTTCCTTCACCTCTTCAGGGAGCTGAGACCACGGGATGAGAAAAGTGACCTTCCTTTCTGGATCCCCCAATACGCGAGGGGCCCATCCTTCTTGCGAACGTTCTTTGACCTGTTGCTTATGCTTCATTTCGGCTAGGATTTCCACCTCCTCAGCGGATAGGACGAACGACGTGCTCGGTTTCTCGAAGAAAGGCATGAAATCCAGACCGATTCTTCGTAATTGCTCAGGGATCTGTTGCGCTTGCTTCCGTATCAATTCTTTACTGTACTCATCCAAGTTTTCCCAAGACTGAAGAGGTGCGTCGTCGGGATACTTTTTATCCTCCCTATCAAGATGATTTTGCTCATAGATTCCCCTCGCCAGACGTTCCATGGCGTCGCCGAGGAGAACGTCGCGAAGAACTAGCTTAGAGAACATCTCTGAGTCGACATGGAGTTCAAGTTGCTTGGCCGGAGGCAGGGAAGCTTGCTCGAACCTCATCTTCCCGGAAAGCGTGCTCATCTCAATGATCGCCTCCATCGATCTCGACCCATGCTTATATGATGGCACTTTGAGAAATCCACGAAGTATCGCGGGATCGACCCGCGCATTCCCCTGACCATCGAATATCTGCGGTGCTTTTCTTATGAGCAGAGAACGTAGAAGTAGGGCTCGCCTGATGATGAAGAACTCATCATCATCACCAGTGCGGTTGGGGCCCATGACATTGACGTAACCGCGAAGTCGGCTGACGAAATCTGTTCCCTTGGCATCCCTGAATCTTTTCATCATGGGCATATTTACACTTTGTTCACCTCCAGTATGCTCCTTAAAGAACTGCTGAAAGCTGTCGCTCGTGCCACCAGCGAAGACAAATATCGATTTTCCAATAGGGTGTGTTGTCTCGCCTTCTTTGAAAGCACCGTCCTGCATGGGGGCAAGGAAATACTTTAGCCATCCCAGTTCACCATTATAGAAGACATCAAACTCGTCAAAGAACACTAGAGGTACCTTTCCCTCAAGGACCAAATCCCTGACCTTATGGAATGCATCCGTTAGGTCATCGATAGAGGTGAATTGGGCGACATTGAACTCCCGGATAACAACCAAGTCAGGGTCGATACTTTTTGCTAGTTGAGCCACTCCAAAGGACTTCCCTGAGCCCGGCGGTCCGAATACCGCTATAGACAAAGGTGCTTTGACATCCTTTATCTTAAGATACTCAGTCATCAAGTTATTGATACTCTGATAACTTTCGATCTCGCTTCTATCGAGAGTGTACAAGGCCCCAAACCTGGCCTGTGGTACTTCCCTCATGGAGTCTTCAGGGGGCCTTATCACAGCGTTATATGCAATGGTCTCAAGCTTACCACGGGTGCACTCTTCGAGGATCCGCCAGTTGCCTCCCCCACTAAACGCATTTTCTACAATTATCGGGATGGGAATACTAAAGATCGTCTCCGCGTCGTTCATTGAATCTGAGAGCATTGATAATGGACGGGCGGGCTCCTCATCCGCATCACCGAACCCCAGCCTGTGGAGCTGCCTAGACCTTAGAATACCTTCCTTTATCCCGATATCGATTCCCCGGATTCCTTGAGCAAATATTTCCGATGTGAGTGCCGCCACAAAGGCTGCCATCTTTCCCTTCATCTCTCCAGGATGCTGTTCTCTATACCCATCTTCGCTTGTCTGGGAATCGTAATATAGCACTGCTTTGATATTGTCGCCGTTTTTTGAGTAGTGGATAGCCCCATCCAGCCCAAATCTCACTATGAGGTTCCTGCTTCCTGCAAGGGGCCGGATTCTTGGATTGTTTAGGATCTGCCAGCAAAAGTCTTCGGCCGTCTGCTCCCAGGACAGGCGCCTACTGATGTTGACACCCATCTCCCTGAGATCGTTCGCATCGATGACGACTATCAATTCATTGGATCGTTCCTTGACCAGATGATCCCACAATGCGCCAGATGCCAATGGTCGGCTCATTTTTAGGACTATTATGGACTTTTTATCATTATTTAGGATAGCCTGCGGCCATGCGTTTCTTTCTTCGCGGAATCCGTACCCAGCATCGTCCAGTACGATTAATTCGGCCTCAGCATCATCATGAGCGATCAACAAAGATTTCGGTGTGCCTTTTCGTGGCCCGTAATAGCCGCCCAGATGCCTAATTCTAAAGACCAATGCCTTCTTACCCTTCTTCCACGGGAAGGAATCGAGAATGGAGATCGAATGGATGATCGTTTCCGGGGAAATGTTCTCTATTTCCGTTATTTCATGGGTTATGACCTCAACCGAAGTCGCTGCCCCTACCATCCGGGCAAGAAGGAGGGCCCCTCCTTGTTCAGCTTTCATTCGAGTACACGGAAATAAAGCCCAGTTTTGATTATCTCCATCCTTAATTCTATCGTTGGGGTACGTCACCCACTGTAACCAATCGATTATCACATCCCCGGCGACTACGATTTTAAAATTCTCCATCGAATTCGAGGCTCCCCGAAAAGGATGTTATGCCTACATCTCCTTTTCGATTCCGTTTAATAATATACTATGGCACGCCCCTTAAGTAACTGTTTATGGAAGTAAGGATCCAGTGCGGGAATGACGAGGCCTGGAACTGCAGCGACATGAGGACACTATTCCCTCAGTGATGGGGGGAATGAGGTCAAAAAATGAAATCTATCTCAAGGGAGATTTGTATCAACATTTCTATAAAATACCAGAGGGCGCGACGAGGCGCATAGCCCGTATTGTATCCTCTTCGGTACGCTCGGTGCGACATCTCATGGGTCAGCATAGGGGTCGCACTTTGGATACCGAACTTATCGTTGTTTAGGTATTCGAGGCGATTTAGGTTGGTTCAAAGCTGGTTGTTTAGCCGTCATTAATCGTTAATCTGCAGGTTCTTTTCATGTTACTGAATTTTTCTCCGGCCCTTAGATGGTTGATCAGAGGATACTAGCCTTGATATCGTCCTGGGGTCAGGTAACGAAAGCATTATAGGTCGACCGGCATCAAATATTACCTCAGGGTAGAAAGATGCAAGAAACCACAACGGCCACTACTAAACCCATGGATCTGATATTCTGGGAACACTCGGTTACGAAGGAGGTCTATACTAATGATGGAAGGTTGATGGGGACGCTAAAGGGGATCTTGGTCGACCCAGTGGCATGGACTATACCTCAATTGGTAATCGAAGTGAACAAGGACGTCCTGGAAGAGTTGAACCTCAAGAAACACATGTTCAGCACCGTATTGGTGAGCATGCCCTCCTCATATGCAATGGGCGCTTCGGACGTGATGCAGCTCAACACCAATCTGGCCGCCATAAAGGGTGTCATCAAGATATACGAAATAAAAAAGACCTGATCGACTGGACCGTCCGGTCATCATCCTCATATAAACCCAAAGTTACTTCATCTAGCCTCAAGGCTCGTACCTCTTTGTAGATTTAGCGTTTCCCTCAATAATCGTTTTACAATGAGAATGGGATTTAGAATAAGTTACTCATCCCCCATAGTCTCGAACAATTGATTTATGTCTGGGGCGGTATTTTCTAGAGGTTGGACAGTAGGTTCTGTGGATTAAGATCCCCTTCAGTCCATCCCATATTTCAAGAGGCAATCATTAGCTAGGTATTATCAGCGCCCTCCCCCCGCAAACGATGATAATAGGTTTTCTCCAGTAATCTATGAAAAGGCAATGCGACGTGATCAAGAAGGACTTCTGTCCGGCTCGCGGCCCAGAGAATATGGTTCGCCACAACCATTATGGAGTGGTGTTCGAGACCTATCGCCCTGGATGCGGGGTAAGTATACAATAAAAGCGAATGAAAAACTTCCTTTTACAAATTACCCATGATACCTTAGACGACGACTGTTCATTTATGTTTATTTTTTATTATATCGAATGTTTCAATGTTCGGTTAAGTGATTTAGGAAAGTTGATTCTAACCAGGAGAGATAGGGGTTTCAGGGACGGTTAAATACATGAGGCTATCACTAATACAATGCGGGCATCACCCATCTCAGACATCTTCTATTTCCATTGATATCGTTTCAACGAGCAATATTGGAGTGATCGGAACATGGGAGTAATATATGGGATTTATAACCATACACGAAAAGAGTACGTTCGGCCAGGACTTATACCGGTTGATGGTGAGGATCCGGTTCGCTATCCCTTCTCTGCATTTATTACAAATCTCCTGGTCAATAGTTGGAGACACGATCATGTAGTTATCTTGGACGATTCGGGAGATTTCGACTGTGATTTTGAGCTCGCAAAGAAATATAATGACCGTTCGGTCGAACTATGGAACGAATTTGTCACTATGTATTGTTCCGAGCTGCCCGGATTAATGAAGATTGAAGAGTAACCCCATTCATTATAAGCATCGTGAGAAGATATCGGCGGCTCCCCGTATTTGGATATCGTCGAAGCCATGCCAATCTCGAGGATTATGAAAAATCAAACATCTGGCCAGGCCAGATAGGTGCGTCCAGGGGCGGTGAGGAACAGCGTAATTTTCCAGCTTTTCTGAGCATCTTGGATAGTCTGAATACGGAGCCTCCCCTCCTTGCTTCCTCTTTTACTGAGAGGTTATCTATCATTTCAGCGGCTAATCCTCTTTGTACTGTTCCTTGACCAAATCGACCGATACGCTGTCCCGATGGTCGTCGGCCTTCTTCTCCTTCTTTCCGCCCTCCACCGTACCGTCCCAGCCACGCATGAACCCCTCCTCCGTGGCGGTGATCTCATCGTCCTCGAGCAGTTCCTGCCTGGCCTCTTCATTATAGATATCATCTGGCTCCTTGTCCTCGGCATCGGAAAATTTTTCGGGATCATTCTCTGGTTTCATACGCCTCTTCTTAGTCAAACGTCCACCTCCCATATATGAAGAGAAGAAGGAGATATTAATAAGCGAGTTCCCTGGATCGGTAGTATGGCCCCTCACCATTAGATTTTCCGACCGCTCGAATTCTATATGCATCAACTGATTAATCGGGCGCCCTCTCTGATGCAAGTTGATGCAGTGACCTAACAAAACATCATTCTCATGTCCTTCTTCCCCCCATGATCATTTTGACAAAGCCTCAGCTAATACACCGGTATTAAGTTGGTCAACTAAGCTATTGGAACGGGCAGCATTTCGATTATCTGGCTATGGGGATTAGATGTAAACAATATCGGATCCGAAGAGTACACATCAGATCGCTTCGTCGAGAACCTTATCGATACATTATCTAGGCTGGTCGTCGAGTAAAAAAAATAAGAAAGGGTTTGGTTTTCTAAAGCTTTGAACGTATTAAACAGTCCGCGTAGGCGTGTTCTTAGCCGGGTTGTGCTCCGGCGCCGCTCCGCCCGTCTTTGCCCGCTGCAACTTGTCCACGAGATCATCGTGGCTGCTCGCCGGCCACGCCATGTTGCCGAAGAACTTGGTGGCGTCGTCGCCGTCGATGTTCAAGCCCTTGAGCTTCTGCTCGGCAACGCTGCGGTCCATCGGGTATGATGCTCCGCTCAGCTTGCTGTCTACATCCTTGATCCATGCGTCCTTGTGAATAGATGCGGTTGTCTCCATTTTGTTCACGGCCTACTCACAGGACCCGCAACGATAAGGCTTGTCCAACTTTAACAGTGTTAAAAATCTTACCGGTGAGCTACGAGCGGGATCGCCGAATCGAATTAGATGCTGGTGCCTTATGTGATTTCATCGCTCTCTCCAGTGATTAATTCTATGTTACGTATAATGACCAGTCTTTCTTCGTGTAGACCGAACCATTATATGGTCTTATGAGGACGACCCTGACAGGCTGCCCAAGAGGTCTCAGATCCTTATAAATTGCATCCAAGGACGTTATCCTCATGTCCGGCGATGATGGCTCGGCCGACACAACAGAGCTAGACATCCTGGAAAGGTGCCTTAAAGAGCATGATCTGGTCGTCGACGCAATGCTGGGGACCGAGGTCTGAGGGAGAGTCAGGGAGCCGCTGGCTTTCTCGATCCGGTTAATCAATAGTCTCCTGAGAAGATTGAGGCGGCAAAAATCTTCGCTCCTACTGGCCGGTTGGTTCAGGAGGCGTTACGCGTACTGGACAAGGCTGGCACCCTGGCTATCAATGGTATCTATATATGTCCCTTGCCAGGCATTCCCTATGTTCTTCTGCGGAATGGGAAGAAGGTGAGGAGCGTGGCCAACGTGACCAAACAGGATGCTGAGCAGTTTCTTAGGTTGCCGGGGGCATACTCATCAAGACGGAAGTATGGATATTCTCTCTAGAAGAGACGACTTTTCTCTGCGGAAGCAGAGGAACTCTAAGGTTATAGGGGGCCGCCGTCCTCCGAGTAATCAGATTCAATATTCAAGTTAGCACGGTAATATATTCATCAGTTCTATCCAACAATGTTCTCCCAAGGGTTCCGCGTTAGGCGATCGTTCTGGATTCCTCATGTCTCATACTGAGGTTCCTTTTAACTAAAGAGCAAGGGCTCCCTACAATGGTCTTGAAGAGCCGCTCGGGATATGGTCATCACATGACAACTCTGAGACCCCTTTCGGCACATATTTTCAGTATCTGAGCGGGGCATGGCTAAATACTGGGTCGAGTGAACTAGTATATGTCATGTGCCAGGTGGCACTGGGAAGTCTTCCGTCGTAAAAGGGGTGGTAAGTGAGTGTCCGAAAGAAAACTGGCGAGGATTGTACCCAACCTGTGGGCAACTCAGGAACGAATCGATGATCCCAAGGGACGTCCCACGAGCTTATTGAAACGACGGGCTGAGCTGTCATGAGGCGTACTGGGCAATCGGCCCCAATTGAGGATACAATCGCGGCTTGGCGCGAGCCGGAATCATTGACACTATTGCTCATCGACCAGAGCGACGAGGACATGGATTCGATCAAGCGGATGCTCTCCGGAGAGAATATTTCAGTAAAAATCGCCACTGATCTAGACATGGGCCTTTCTCTCATCAACCAAGGGGCCGATATCATTATCATGGATCTTTACCTGCCGTATAGTCATGGTTACGATACTTTTGAGGTCGTCCGCGACTACTCGGCCACAATCCCCATCATCGTTCTGACTGAAAACCAGGACAAGGACTTAGCCCTGAAGGCAATTCGTTATGGCGCTCAGGATTACTTGTTCAAGGAAACCATAAATGGTGAGGTGTTAGTCCGCTCCATCCGCTACGCCATTGAACGGAAGATGCTGGTGGAGGAGCAGAAAGCGATTAAGTTCGGCTTGAGCAGATCAAGCACCGACGTCGAGCAGTTCACATACGTGGCCGCCAACGACCTCAGCCATCTTCTGGACTCGGTGTTGGAGCAACTCCAGCTTTTTAAGTCAGACCTCGCCCAGCGGCCACCAGCTAAATCCACGGAGGGTTACAACATCGCTCAGGAGAGTGCTACAACGATGCGAGGGATCATTGATGACCTCTTCGGCTTCTCCAGGGTCGTCGTGGAAGGACGGCCGTTCGAGCGGTTTAGCGTGGAGGAGGCCCTCCTCACTGCACTTGATGAGCTTAGGTCACTTATCGATCGAACAGGGGCCGCGGTGACCCATGATCCCCTGCCGACGATAATCGGTGACAGGTCGCAGATAACGCTTCTGCTTCGCAACTTGATCGATACGGCAATAAGGTTCAGAGGGAAAGGGCCTCTGCAGATCCGTGTTTCTACTCGCGAAGACCCAAAGGTATGGGCATTCTCCGTAAAGGACAACGGCACAGGGACACCAGAGTCACTGCAAGACCTGGTTAGTGGCGACTTTAATAGTATGTTCGCCGGAGTCGCTGCCAAGGAACACCCTGGTGCTGGCATCAAGCTGATTATAAGCAAGAGGGTCGTAGAAAGGCATGGTGGCATAATGAAGATCGTCTCGGTGGCGGAAAAAGGAACGGCAACCTACTTCACCATACCCAAGGAGTATCCAGGTTAATGGTAGAATTACGCCCGTACTCGTGTTACTATAAGACAATACCAGAGGAGAAATCGGCAGATGGAGCGAGGCAGTCTCTTAGTGAGTACATGAGCTGATCGTGGATTGGTAATATTTCGAGTGCAGGTCCCAACCTCGGGCTATTTATGGCTCCGATTCCCACATTACATGGGCAGATGGTGAAAACGATGGTAACCGAGGACCAGATCAAGTATGCGATGGATTTGATTGCCGAGAAGGAGTGGGATGTCCCGACCTTGATGTACGATATGCAGAACTCCTCATCGGTGAAACACGACAAAGCTGATCTCCACGAATGGTTGGCCGGCATGACCGAGTATGGATACGCCACTCTTATCGAGCGCTTGAAGCGCTCGTAGGCGGTGTGAAAGGAGACCATGGTGGTCGACATCCCATGACGTGAGGGACGAACCTAATGATCTCGGAGTCTATGTTGAGCAAATGCAGATGTTGAAAACAAGATTTGGTATGTTTGTCAAAAAGTAGTGGTGTGAATATAGGTAGACTCGTAACCGTTCGGGTTCACCAAAGGCATGATCGGTTGGGCAATTTATCGAGAATCGCTCGGAAGGCTATGAATGGGGGAAAGCGATCGCCTCTGGGCCGTCCGTCGGTGTTTGATGCTCATACTATCAATTTACTGAGGTTACTGAGGTCCAGGGCTCGGAATATACGTATATCACGCCGGTATGGTGAAGAAGAACGTCGTTCCCTTTCCTGGTTCGCTCTCGAACCATATGCGGCCGCCGTGCCGTTCGACAATCTTTTTCGCCACCGCTAGACCAATTCCTGTCCCCGGGTACTCTTCCCTAGTGTGCAATCGAGAGAACATCTTGAACAACTTGTCCGCGTACTCCGGATCGATGCCGATGCCGTTGTCCTCGACCGAGAAGACAACCTCATTCTCGTAGGTGACGGCCGAGACCTCGACCCTTGGCTTGAAGCCGGGTCGGCGGAACTTGATGGCGTTGGAGATGAGATTCGTCAGCAGTTGCTTCATCTGTGTTTTGTCTCCCCGGATGTTCGGAAGAGGATCGATGATGACTTCTGCTCTGGTTTCCTTTATCATCACGTGGAGGTCCTCTTCCACCGTTTTCGCCTCATCATTCATGTTAATCTCTTCCAGCACGATCGATTTCGAGTCGATGCGCGAGTACGCTAGAAGATCGTCGATGAGCTCCTTCATCCTCGTCGAGCCGTCGACGGCGAAGCTCATGTACTCCTTCGCTTGCGGTGAAAGCTCGTCACCGAACTTCTTGTTCATTAGAGCGAGGTACGATGTCACCATGCGCAACGGTTCCTGCAGGTCGTGCGAGGCGATGTATGCGAACTGCTGCAGCTCGGCATTGGAACGTTTTAGGTTCGCCTCTGTTCTCCTCAGATCAGTAATGTCCCTGGCGACGTGCACGGTCCCCTTCAACTCACCTTGGTTGTCGAATATAGGGGTCGTGCTCACCAGGAAGTATCCGCCCAACCCCTCCTCATGGATCTCAGCCCGGTGCTCCTGACCATCGGCCAAGGTGAGAGCATGGGGGCAGAAGGCTGGAGGGGAATCGGTTCCGTGAACACACCGGTAGCATTTCAGGCCCACATATCGATCGGGGCTCGGCGAGCCCAAGCGCTGTAGCATCGCCTTGTTGGCTCGCACAATATTGTGTTTATTGTCCAAAATGGCGATAAGGTCGGGGATGTGATCGAACGTCTGTTCCCACTCGGTCTTGGCATTGAGCAAATCCGCCTCGTATCTCTTACGCTCGGTGATGTCGACGAAAGCCGAGATGGCCCCTCTGACGTTTCCATCCTCGTCGAACAAAGGCCTTGTGTCGCCAAGCGTAAAAGCCCTCCTGCCATCTAGTAGGAGAGTCTCCAGCTCGATACCATGGCTCTCCACACCTCTCATTGCAGCCATCTGCAGAGGGAGCTCTTCCGGCTTGAGCTCCACTCCATCGCGGAAAAACCTTATTGGAGCTGTCCATTGTTTACACGACAAGCTCCTTCTCGAAACCTCTTCGTCCACATCGATACCGGTCATTTCCAATGCTTCCCTGTTGCCGGTGATTGACTCACACCTGTTATCGTTTGCTACCCATATTCCGACCGGCAAGGTGTTCATGAGCGTCTCGAGCTCCTCAGCGCGCCTGCGTGCCGCCTTTTCATTCTCCGCCAGTCTCTCCTCCATTTGCTTGCGCTCGGTAATGTCCCTTACTGAAACCGTGGTGCTCAGGGTGCCATCGGCGTCTACAAATGTACTCGAGGTTATCTCTCCAGGGAATGTAGTGCCATTCTTGCGCTTGAAGGTCAGCTCGGCAGTGACCATGCTCTCGTCTGTCCGTTCACGGATGGCTCTCTCAAGCAAAGGGTCTAGAACTAAGGCTCGATCCCCCCTCACCGACTCCATTGCGTCATAGGTTGCTACAAAAAGTTACGACTCACATCTTCCACGGTGGCAAAGCCCTAGGCTAATCTGACTGATCTCTCGCTTTCTGAGAGCTAGCGGTTAGGATCTCTCCACCCGGATTGGCAGGGTCGAAAGTGGTAGTTTAGTCCCCCAATTAAAAATGAGGAGTCGTTTTGTTCGTTGTGACGAAAACGCCTTCCGATAAATTACGCGACGAGAGTTAAATCAAAACTCATTAAGCTAGAGCGCACCGTCACTTTCAGTTCATTTCTGACTTTATCAACGCATGAACTTTTGCCATTTCCATCAATGCGCCGGATGATCATGAGCATACATCTATCTTGTTAGCGAGCGAGTGAAAATGTCAAACCGAAAAGTATATATTATTTTCGGTACACTAAAAAAATACTGCAAAAAAGCCCTAAAAACCCTTAAATATGCGGTTTTCTGTCAAAATAATCTGGATGCTAGCCGAAATTGAGGGTCTTGTCCTTAGTGGTTCGTGTGTTCAAATCGCATCCCCTGCACCACTTTTCCCTTACATCTTTCACTTTCTGGCATTGATGTATGGGCTTAACGTTCGCCACATGTTAGCTTTTGAAAGTAACCATCGACGCGTATCTGTCTTGGTCACTGAGAAGCGGCTTTTTACAGCAATATTCCTTCACCGATCGTCGGATCCCCGGTGGCTTAGAGCGAGTAGAATCTCGAGATACGGTACGCCCCATAGCCTGCGGTATTGAGGGCCGAGCGTTCCCTATGTCAGTACCTCAGGCCGGGCGACCTGCCATCGAGATGAGGACCACGGAGAGGACTATCAGCCCACCTCCCAGAGCGATGGAGCCTGTGGGAACCTCTCCGAGGAACAGGAGGGCGAAGAGCATGGCGAAGACCACCTCGGACAGGAGGAGGATTGTAGCGACAGTGACGCTCACGCGCCGGAGCCCGATGTTGTATGTCAAGTAAGCGATGCCGGTGCAGACCACGCCGGTCCAGACCACAGACAACCACGCCACCCCATCCATAGCGTAGCTGGTGGTAAAGGCCGCGGTCATGGGCAGGAGGAACACCACGGACATCAGGAACATGGCCCCTGTGACCATAGTCACGTCCTTTCCCCGGTCAAGGACCCGCTTGAGGTACACAGTGCAGAAGGCCCATACCACTCCAGAGAGCAAGACGAGCAGGTTTCCCTGGAAGGTGCCACTGTAGATGGTCGATAGGTCCCCGTTGGTGGATATTAGGAGCACGCCGACCATGCCGGTGAACAGACCTATCAGGACCAAACGGGCCAGCTTGTCCTTCAGTATCACCGCCGCGAGAATGGCCACGAAGCCGACATTGATGTTGAACAGTAACACGGCGTTGGTGGCCGAGGTCATGGTCATACCCACGTTCTGCAGGGCGATGCACAGCGCATTCAACAGGCCCACCAGCCAGATGGTGCGATCCCGGAACAGGGAGGGGTCATACTTATCGGCGTAGAGGATAAAGGCGAAGAGTACCGCCGATCCGAGGACGAAGCGGAGCAGGGCGAACAAATAGGGATCGCCATCGCTCAAGCCCACCTTGATCGCCACATAGGCTGTGCCCCAAAGGGCCCCCGTCATCAGCAGCAGCCCTTCGTTCCGCCCCACGCTCGCCGACATGTAGCGGGGGGATAAAGTCGGCCTATTAAAAACGGTCCGTGCCCGGGACCAGGGCCGATTGTTGAACTTGGCGTAGAAAGTTGAAGAACGATATCCAGGGAGTCCTCCAACTCCTGATGCCGCCCATTAGATACTCTCATCATTTAACAAGTCCGTGAGGTCGCCGTTCATCATAGCAGCAACGCGTAAGAGCGAAGCTTGTGTAGGAAGCCGAAATCGAGATTAAAAAACCGAGAAGATGAACTATCGCCATATGCGCCAGCCGGGGCAGCGCTGGGCGATGTTCATCCGGACCTTCGGCATGTTATGTTTGGCACATGCCATCAGCACCAGTTACATTCATTCGTTTGAGCAACTGCCATTCGCTCTCAATTTCCTCCTGAACGCCCAGGTCAGCAGTGGGGGTGCCACGATAGTCGTGGCCATCGACATGAAGACGACGACGGAGAACATGTTGGCCGATATGACGGCCATGCTCAGCCCGATGCTGGCAACGATGATGCCGACCTCGCCCCGTGGAACCATTCCGACGCCGATGATGGTGGCCGACTTACCACCCAGACTTCGGGCTCCCAGGCCGCAACCGATGAACTTGGTAGCGATGGCGAGCAGGGTGACGGTGATCGCGAGCAGCAACACCTCCCCGAACGAGGCAAGGTCCACCGATATGCCGACGAACAGGAAGAAGAACGGCACAAGGAATTCGTTTATGGGATGGAAATCCTCTTCGCACGGCCACTTGTCCTTGAACTCAGCGAAGGCCATGCCCGCCAGGAACGCGCCGATGATGGCGGCCAGGCCGACATAGGATGCTAGAAACGACAAGCCCAGGCAGACGATCACCGCCAGGGGTAGCGGCGACAGACCGTGGCGTTTTTGTTCCCCGCATGCGATCGTTTCCTTCTTTGTTTCGAACCTTCTTCTGGCCCTTGGCAGCAGTATCGACCCGATGAAGATTACCAGCAGTACGAAGAGAATACCCTCCGCGGAGACCAGGACAATGTCCAATATGCCGTTGGAACCACCACTGGCGATGCCTACGACGATGGCTAGGACGATCATGCCCAGAACGTCGTCTATGACTGCCGCTCCGATGATCACGCGGGACTCGATGGTCTGGGTAAGGTCCATATCTTTGATCACCCGGGCGGTGATGCCGACGCTCGTGGCGACCATGGCCGCAGCTATGAACAACGCTTCGGTCTGGCCGTGACCAAGCGCTATGATGAGGGCGAAACCCGAAAGAAGCGGGACTATGACGCCCAGGACAGCGACGAGGGTCGCCGTCTTGCCGACCTTCCGAAGCTCCGAGAACGGCGTTTCCAGGCCAACGGCGAACAGCAGGAAGATAACGCCCAGTTCAGCAAGAATGCTGAACAACGACATGTCCAGATCCATGCTGAGCGACTGGTAGAGGAAGGTGTTGCCCACGATAACACCTGCGAAAATCTCACCGATCACCGGCGAGACCTTAACTCTCTCGCATATCAGCCCCGCCACCTTGGCCAGGGAAAAGAGAACGAACAATTGCAAGAGCACGGTTTCTATTGCGATCTCATCCACGAATGCATCCCAGCCTTCAATCGCCTATGGATAATAAACCATGGGGCCCTGATATCATGTTAACGGAGGGCCAGACCCCGAATGGCATGATCTGAATGTTCACTTCGAAAGATCCTGGATCCTAGCATCGTAGGACATCGATTGAAAATCCGAATTGGAGACCAAAAACATTTGGCCTATCTGGCAATAGGGGTGGCGGGATTGGGGACACTCGATGCGCATCATCATCGTCGGTGCCGGTACGGTTGGTTACTCGATAGCTCGCATTCTATCGAGCAAACATGTCGTAATTGTCGTGGAGAGGGATGAGAAGCGTTACGAATATGTCATGAACACCCTAAATGTCGGGGTGGTCAACGCTAACGGGGCCAGCCCCCAAGTGCTTGAACGTATCCTGAAGGATGATACGGATCTCTTCTTGGCGATGACGGAAAGCGATGAGGCCAATGTGTTCGCATGCCTGGTCGCCAAGAAGATCAGACCCGGGTTGAGGACGGTGGTGAGGATGCGCGACCGGGCGTTCATCGAGGGCAGTCCAGTAGTGAGCCTCCTGGAAATAGATCAGGTCCTCTCACCCGAGCTCCTCGTCGCAACGAAGATCTGGAAGCTCGCCGCGCTCGAGAACGCGATCGACATCGACCGAATACCGAAATATGACCTCGAGATTGCCAGATTCAAACTGACTCGCGATACGCAGGGTGTCACTTACATCCCGATGCAGCATCTCCCTTTGTCCAAGGATTGTAGGGTACTGTGCGTGCACAGGGCCGGGGAAACTGTGGTCTTGCAGGGCGACGCCACCTTCCAGATCGGCGATGAGATCGTTCTGATAGGCAGCCAGAGCGGTATCGCCGAGTTCGATAAATTGCTCGGCTCGACAAAAAAACCTCGTGATATACTCATTGTCGGTGGAGGTCTCGTTGCTCAGTATCTCATCGGATTGTTCGAGAAAGAAGATGTCTCGTTGCGCTTAATCGAAAAGGACGAGGCTCGGTGCAAGGAGCTGGCTCAAAGGTTCAATAAAGTAATCATCATCAACGATAACGGGGCCGATCCGCTCGTACTGCGAAATGAGAACGTCGGCATGACTGACGTCCTCGTCTGTGCCACCAAGAGTGAGGAGAGCAACCTCCTGGCTTGCTTGGTGGGTAAGCACCTGGGAGTACCTAAAACAATAACGACATACTCGAAGCAAGAGTACAAGGGCATATTCCAGATGGCCGGGATAGATGCAGCGATAAGCTATCATGAGGTGGTGGCGAATGAGATCGTGAAGGCCACTGTGCCTAACGACTGTTTCTTGCTCCTGAATGGGTTCGAAGAGGCGCTCGTCAGTTTGAAGGTCAACGCGCACTGCCGCATTAGAGGAGACCGGTTCTGCCAGATCGAGCTGCCCGAAAGGTCCACCGTGGCCGCGGTGGTCTTTGACGGCAAAGCGAAAATGCCGAATCCAGACGGCTATGTCATGGAAGGTGACACATTGCTTGTATACGCGGACAAGCTGGATATAATTGCCCTGGAGCGGATCTTCAACCTGGACATACCTGTGAACCCGTGAGGCTGTCAAATGTCGAACTCAGGCGTTTGGAGAAGAACGTGGAAATCTTTCAGATTCATCCTTCGAAAGCACGGGATCACTAGATATACTGTCCGAGCAAGGTTGGCTCGAAGAGAGAATACCATCGCTTACCTGCTCGGCATGTTATTTTCATATCTTGCTATCGCCCTGATCTTGCCCCTCATCGTTGCGCTCATTTATAACGAAGATCCACGTCCCTGGATCTATCCGATCATCCTGTGCGCTTCTTTAGGCGCCCCCCTATTGCTCAGATTTGAGGCAGCTCAGTTCACCAGGCCGACCGCCGCACTTTTCGTAGTAACCATGGGCTGGCTGATTGCCATGGTTCTTGGAGCGATACCCTACATCATGTACGGGATGAGCATCATCGACGCCATGTTCGAGACCATGAGCGGCTTCACCACCACTGGCTCAACGATCATGCTGGACATCGAGGCGTGGCCTAACAGCATTCTGTTCTGGAGGAGCTTTTCCCAGTGGCTGGGAGGTGCCGGCATCATATTGATCTTCATAACCATTCTCCCAATGGTCGGCGTCGCCGGTCGGAACCTGGCCAAGAGCGAGTTCTCCGGTTTCGACATCCAGAACATCTCTCTGCGCATACAGGAGGAATCCAGTAAGTTCCACTACATCTACATGGCATTTTCCGGCATTATGTTCCTTCTTTTGCTGGTAACGGGGATCGGGCTATTCGATTCGCTCACTGTGATGTTTTCTACAATTTCAACAGGAGGCTTCTCGCCCCATACGCAGAGCATCGCTTACTACCATAATCCTCTGGTGGAGTGGATCGTCATTGTGTTCATGTTCTTGGCGGCAACCAACTTTTATCTCCACTTCCAAGCGTTCGTGTCACGGGACCGAAAAACGTATTGGCGGAGCGCGGAGTTTCGGTCATATGCTTTCATATTTCTTGCTGCAAGCGTGGCTGTGACCGCCATACTCTGGGGCCATGAGTTCGATGAGTTGGAGCCAGGGATACGCACTTCCATGTTCCAGGTCATCAGTTGCATGAGTTCGACCGGTTTCGCGACGACCGATTTTTCGCTCTGGAGCAGGTCTGCGATCTTTCTGTTGCTAGCCCTCATTGTGATCGGTGGATGCTCTGGCTCGACCGCCGGGGGCATCAAGGTCGTCAGATTTGTCCTATCCAGAAAGTTCATTTATTCATCGATCTACAAGACCGTTCATCCAAGGGCCATTTTTTCCATAAAATTGGATGGCCGCCAGTTAGGCGAGAATGTTGTATCTTCGATGATGGCGGTGGCTATGTGCTATTTGGCCACCGCTCTTCTTTGTTCCGTAGTCCTGGTCTTATTGGGGATCGATCCCACGACGGCCATCAGCGCAGCGGTAACGACCCTCTCGAACGCTGGACCGGGCGTCGGTCAGCTCGGGCCGATGGGCACGTTTGGTCTCCTGCCCGATCTGGCGAAATTAGTGTTAATATTCACCATGTGGGTCGGTCGACTGGAGTTCATTACCGTCTTCGCCGTCCTCACGCCCATTTTTTGGCGCGAAATGATAAGGTATCGGAAAGCTAAGTGAGGATGAGATGCATGCATCTTAAAAAGCCAGATAGTCATTTTTAATGGAAAAGGCATACCGTGGGACATGGCCGGAATCGAAGCGGCTGGAATTTTCATCATCGGAGGATTGGCGATCGTTACAGGGTACTTTGCCAATCTACTGTTCCGCCGCTACAAAGCACCGGATATCCTCATCCTCATGTTCCTTGGCTGGATCATCGGCAGATGGGCTTTAAGCTCAGCGGGGGTGGAAGTGACCGACCTGGTCAATTCTTTGATCCCTTTCGTTTCCTTGTTCGCGTTGTCGATCATCATGTTCAATGGCGGCCTTGAACTGAGCTTGATAGACATAGGGGTAGCAGGCAGGGACGCGGTGTTCTTGGCGCTGTCGATGTTCGCACTTGTCGTCCTCGTTCTTACTATGCTCTTCTTTCTTATGGGAATCCCGATAGAGATGGCTGCACTGTGCGGCGTAGTATTCGGCTCTACATCTGCGCCCACCGTCATACCCCTGATATCTAGCCTCAGATGCAGCACCCGGATCAGAGCGGTGCTGATTCTCGAGTCGGCGATTACCGACGTCCTTGTCGTAGGCATCGGATCGGCCATTGTGATCTATATGGCCACCCCTGGTACAGAACCACTGGACTCCCTTTTGAGCATGTTAAAATCCGTAGCTACGTCGCTGATTATTGGCTCGGTGATTGGGGTCCTATGGATCAACTGCGTTCCCAAACTGAAGAAGTATCGATATTTCTACATCCTAACTCTGGCAATGATCATGCTCATTTTTGGCGCATGCGAGTATGTTGCTCCTAGCGGTGGGTCGGTTATCGCCGTCCTCATGTTCGGACTCATACTCGGCAATGCCCATCACATGCCTAAATTCCTGTGCCACAGTCCAGAGAAGGATCTACTGGGGGAAAAGTTCAATGTGCTGAATGAGGAGGTTTCGTTCTTTATCAAGGTCTTCTTTTTCACATTTCTTGGCATGTATGTTGCCACTCTCCAAATTGGATTAGAGCTGCTGATATACGGCACAACCGTATTCTTCATTCTCGTGATCCTAAGGCAGTTGGTGGTCGCCCTATTCAAGATGAGGAATAACTGGGCCAGATCAGAGCTGCTATCGATAAGGACGATGTTTCCCAGAGGACTCTGCACCATAGTGGTTGCACTGTTGCCGTTCTCCCATGGCGTGGCAGATGGGATTGCCAAAGATACCTTGATGGGGATTGTGGCCTTTGTGGTCATCGCCTCGACCATTTTGACCTCTGCGGGTGCGTATCTGGTCGAGAGGCAGTTAGCAAGGGAGGATGTGCAGAAGAATGAGGAGTC
Source organism: Methanomassiliicoccus sp. (assembly GCA_033485155.1). NCBI lineage: Archaea > Methanobacteriati > Thermoplasmatota > Thermoplasmata > Methanomassiliicoccales > Methanomassiliicoccaceae > Methanomassiliicoccus > Methanomassiliicoccus sp. The sequence goes on along the minus strand of JAWQJJ010000002.1, from coordinate 466,779 downwards.
CCCCTCGCCCCCTTTGCTGCTGGACCTTTGATTCCATGATCACATCATCGCCTATCCGAATGACATTTTCAATCGACATTATCGCGTTCTTCCGATCGGTGGGATCGTGTACTGGAAAATCAATAAAGGGTGATGGTGACGTCGAAAGCCCAAACATCCTTTTCATCAGATGCGGGCGATAGCCCATTGGCGATCGGGCATTGACGATCCGTGGGATGAACTGCAGAGATGATTATCCTAATTCATCCCCTATGGATCCAGTAAACCAGGAGGCCTGGTCGAGCTATGATGGCCTGAAGGCGAAAATGGAAAGATATATCCAGATAAATTATGAAGTTGTTTTTAATATCCATTGTTCGCTGCCTCGACTGGACTTGGGCTTCTTTGGGCCAAGTGCAACAATATGTCTATGACCTCAATTTCATTCATCGAAGGGTTGCATCGTTCTTTCGATGAGGACCTTGGCCCATATCTTAGAAAGTGGATTCCGATCAGCATAGCCGTTGGAATCGTTTCGGGGTTAGGAGCCATTGTGTTCCAGCTCCTGCTTAACCTGGTTTGGAACATCTCCTATGACTCTTATGTGATGCCTTGGTATGTCTTGCTGATGCTGCCTGCTGTGGGCGGCTTGCTAGCGGGCATTGTCATGATGCGTTTTGCTCCGGAGACTGCTGGGCCAGGCACTGATCATGTTATCAGCTCGATGCATCATGATGGCGGGAAGATCCGAGGAATCGTCGCACCCGTGAAGATGATCGCGTCGGCTTTGACAATTGGGACCGGCGGAAGCTCCGGAAACGAAGGTCCCATATCCCAGATTTCTGCGAGCATCGCCTCAACAATTGGGACGAGAATGAAGTTAAGTCGCTCCGAGATGAGGATTCTTGTTGTAGCCGGGATGGCCGCGGGCTGGTCCGCAGTCTTTCGAGCGCCGTTAGGCTCGGCCATTTTCGCCATAGAGGTCCCGTATAAAAATGATTTTGAAGGCAACGCCGCAATACCTTCGATCATCTCGAGCGTGACGTCATATTTGGTCTTCGTTCCGTTTGGGGGTGGTGGTCCGATCTTCTCCTCTGATCTGACCGATGTTCCCATAACGGCTGATCTGCTGTCGATAACGCTCATCTTGGGGGCGATCATCGGATTGATCGGGATCCTGTTCGTCTACCTCATGAAGCGGGTCACAGGGGTCTTTCGGGGTTCAAAGCTACCGCTGCCTGCGACGACATTTATCGGGGGCTTCTTGGTGGGCATCATAGGTCTCGAGTACCCGCAGATATTGGGGCTTGGTGAAGGAACGATACAGCTGATCCTTGGTGGAACGACTATTAGCATAGCTCTGTTGATTGGCATTTTACTGGCCAAGATGGTTGCCACTTCATTCACTGTTGGCTCAGGCGGAAGTGGTGGAATATTCTTCCCGTCATTGATCATCGGAGGGGCCATTGGCGGTTCGATCGCTCTTCTTCTGAACCTACAACCTTATCCTCTCTTTGTCCTCGTCGGAATGGGGGCGATGATGGCCGGGGTATCAAAAACTCCCATCGCCGCAGCTGTCCTAGTCACTGAAATGGTAGGTGGTTATGTAGTCCTGATCCCGCTGATGATCGCCTCCACCGTCAGTTACTTGGTTTCTGGAAAATGGAGCCTTTATGAAAGTCAGATCACTAGCTGCAGGATCGGGGTGGACTTCTCCACTCTTGGTGGGAAAAAGGTAAAGGACATCATGTCCAGAGATCCTGTCACAGTCTCGTCGACCGCTTCGAGCCGAGAGCTGATGGATATCGTCCGCACGCATCCGCACCACATTTACCCGGTCGTTCGAGACGGCAGGGTAGAAGGGATAGCTACCAGGGACGGCATCCTGGGTCATAAGGGTGAGCTGGGTCAGGAACAGGTTCAAACCGGATATCACACCATCGGCCCGGATGCCTCAGCCGTTGAAGCCTTCGAGATGATGGCATCCAAGAGGCTGTCGACCATCTTGGTGATCGAACCCTTGGGTGGCAGAGTGGTAGGAATCGTGACCAGGATAGATGTGTTCAATGCCATGGAGCATATGGACGAAAGGCATCATGCCTTTTAATGATGTTCCGTCCTGCACGCGATCACGGAATGATGATGAGGTTAGGGGGCGCTCCAAGCCCGCCGACGCCATTTCAGGCAGGACTTGACCGCTCAATTTCCCATGAGCTCTTTATTCTCTTTTACCGCCTCATGGTATATCTTTTCCTCTTCCGGGACGACTCTCGCCAGAAGGTCCCAGAACTGGCTGGCGTGTTTCTGCTCTTCCCGGACTATGTCCAATATAACCTTCTTAATCCCCTCATCCTCGATGCCTTCGGCCATCTGCTGGTAGATCTGTATGGCTTCATATTCGTCAGCAATGCTCAATCTTAGCGCGCGAGCGAGCTCATCCTTGGACAGCTTTCGGTCTATGCTCAAGACCGAATGAACGCTAGACAGGTCTGACATGTAGATGAGGTGGCTGCTTTCTTCATATCTATCTTTCGTTGGTCTTATTACAAGATAGCCGCCCTGGCAATGGTGCAGAAGTGGTGGACAAGGAAATCATATGCTTATTCGGGAGCGCATCGATGTCGTGCCTGCGCTCCAGCATAAGCTCCGCGCCCCCCTCGTCGTTCGGACTATTGATCAATTCAACAACGAATCGTCAACGCCTGAGATCGACTCGGGCTTGGGGCCGTTCTTCATCTTCTCGATCTCTTCTTCGACCTCCTAAACGCCTTCCGAGTAGAATGCTTCCTCGTCCGGGGACAGCTCCTTAAGCAGCCGCAGGAACTCTCCGGCATGAACCCGCTCCCCGTCGGCGATGTCTTTGAGGACTGCGGTGGCCAGCTCGTTATCGGTCGATTCGGTTGTCGCATATGATGGAATGATTTTCCACATCAAGGCGTCACAATGTTGAACCAGAACTCAAATGTATCCAGCATCGATAACAGCTCATTTAGTGCCTTCCCCCTGCCTTGAATCCTGATCTCTCCAGAGCGGATCTGATCATCCATCGACGATTGCCCTGCCAGCATTCTGATCAGTGACGCTCTCCTGAGCTCGATCGTAGCATCTGCATCTTCAGAGTGAACACCATACCGATGACTCAAGGCAGCATTATCGAGGATGAGCGTACATGGCTCATTGCTGTCGATGAAGGTAAGATTGAGCGTTATCTTCCTGCCCTCGGATTTTGGGCCATTAAGCTGCACGGCCAATGAGTCAAGCAAGAGAGGGATGCTTACAGATCTCATGAAGTCGTCGGGAATGACAGGTACGGGAAGCTGCATGACTCCGTCCCGCAGTTCCTTCGCTCCGGTAAGATAGAAGTTGCGCCACGGACCCGACTCCGCCTGGTAGCCAAGCTGCTCCAGTGCATCGGCCTGGAGCTCCTTCGCCCTTTGGTTAGTTGGATCGGCGAAGACCACATGGTTTACGATCTCGGCGACCCAGCGATATTCTCCTCTCTCGAAGGCGTCCTTTGCTTTCTCGAGCACGGACTCGGCGCCCCCCATGAATTCGACGTACTTGCTACCCCTTTCCTCGGGCGGCAGTTCGTGCAGATGGGCAGGATTGCCGTCGAACCATCCCAGATAGCGCACGTAGGTCGCTTTGACGTTGTGATTGAGAGAGCCGTAGTAGCCGCGGAAAGCCCAATGACGGGCCACTTCCTTTGGCAGCTCGATGTGCTCAGCGATCTCCACAGGAGTCAAACCGTGGTTAGCTAGCCTTAATGTCTGATCGTTGATGAAACGATAGCCGTCCCGGGCCTTGGTCAACATCTCCAGGACACGCTCGGTTCCCCACACTGGCCAATGATGCATTCCATACATCACCTCCGACCGACCGCCCCACATCTGTATCGTCTGGTCCAGATACTTGGACCATGCCAGCGGATCCCGGATCTTGGCCCCGCGCAGAGTGTAGGTGTTATGCATCGTGTGGCAACAGTTTTCGGCGGCGGTGACCGCCTTGAACTGTTCGATGTACCAGTGCATCTCTGCCGGGGCCTCAGTGTCTGGCGCCAACATAAATTCGAAGTCCAAGCCGGCAATGTTCATCCTCTGCCCAGTCTCGGTGATCAGATCGGTCGGGGGAAGCAGGCTCAAGGTACCGGAAGAAGTGGTCACGCCCAGGCCGGCCCCCACTTGCCCCTTTGGTCCAGGAGCCAGGAGATTGCCATACATATAGGTGGCCCGGCGACTCATGACATTGCCGGCCATGACATTCTCGGATACAGCCGCTTCGAGGAAGCCTTCCGGCGCAATTATCTTGACCTTGCCTGATTTCACATCGGCTTCATCGATCACTCCGCGAACGCCACCGAAATGGTCCACGTGGCTGTGGGAATGGATCACTGCTACAACGGGTTTCTTGGGCCTGTGTCGATAATACAGTCCAAGGGCCGCTCTTGCCGTCTCCACCGAGATCAGAGGATCGGCGACAACGATACCGTCATCACCCTCGAAGAAGGTGATGTTCGACAGATCAGCGGTACGAACCTGATATAGGCCATCGACGACCTTGAATAAACCGCCCTGTACGACCAGCTGGGACTGGCGCCACAGACTAGGATTGATTGTATCGGGGGCCTTCGCATCCTGTTCGATGAAGGAGAAGCGACCGAGATCCCAGACAATCTGTCCCTTCCCATCCTTGACCATCCCGCCATCTGGTAGGGGAGCAATGAAACCACGTCTTGCATCCTCGAAGTCCAGCTCATCCTCGAAAGGCAGAGACCGAAGGTAATGTTCATTTATGGCCTTGGTATCGGCGGTAGCATTTTTCGACCTACTCTCCAGCGGCCCAATAGTTTCCTCCTTCATCGCCATCTATGGTCACCATCTGGAACTTGGCTATCGAGAGGATAAAAAATTAACCGAGATATTCAATCGAACCCAATGGGGCAGCGGCCAACAACGGGACGATACCGCGAGGGGACCGGACGGATCTAGTGACCGGGATGGGGTGGGAGAAGGGCGAAATGAAAGAACCCCCGGGAGGGGGAGATTGGTAAGGGGTTTTGGAGGCAAAGCTGGCGTATTACTCAAGTGTCTTCCGACCGAGAGTGATGTCATGCAGTTAGGGATTCTGTATGTTCCGAGGTGAGCTTCCTACTTACAGTCATTCGGCCGGAAGACAAATTAGCATACATCACTTCTAATATCAATCTTTTGTCCATATTACGTCGCTTCTGATAGATGTATATCTATAACGGGCATTCGCACAACACGTCGCCCCCCATGCTTCCGTGTCACGACACGCACTCCTGCCTGCTGATAGTGAACGTTTATTACGAGGAGGCAAAAAAAATGAAGTGTTTTCAGAGATCGGTGGATCTCATCTCCCTCTCACCAATCTAGGATACAGAGGCTGTATGGCCAGCTCGAATAAGGGCCAGAACGGTACGGGGACAAAGCTTGGGGCGATGGACACGAGGAAGGGGATAACATGGGACGCGTCAGTGATCTGGGCGATATGAGTCCTAGTTCCAATACCAACAAGAGGTCAGCATAGGATCAACATAAAGTTGCGATCGATGAACGGAGCGTTCGTACCCTGCCTCGACCTGATCCGTGATCCGCCCTTTTTATAGGGCCAGGTCGATCCTGGCATGGGTAACAAATTGACTGGAACGAAGATACCGCGTCCCAAAGCCGTCAAGGCTCTGATCGTTTTGGAAGTTCTCTTCGGTGCAATGGGCATCATCAGCGGCATCCTGTTGATGTCCGACCCGAGCGGCGCCCTGATCGGATTCCAACACGCCATGGCCGAGAAGATACCCTCCCAAAGTTTTTTCCTGGTCGGCCTGTTCCTCTTCTTTATCTACGGGCTGTATCCCCTGTTTCTCGCCCACGGCGCTTGGACCAGAGGAGAGCTGTTCTTCAGCGAGATCAGTAAGGCAGGCGGCATCCATTGGTCCTGGCAGGGCGGGATCGCCCTCGTGGCCATACTTATAGCATGGCTGTTCATGGAGAACCTCCTCATCGGACTGGACTATCCGGCTACGTATATGACCATCGCCATGGGCTTAGCCATCTTCATCGCCTTGGTCATGCCCTCGACCAGGAGGTACTTCTCTGTGTCGGCCGGGACAGGTGACGAGCGCTAGACCCGCACTATTTCCAAAGGAGGGAGCAATCCGTTGGTGGTCCGTAGGGTCAACTCTCTTCCCGGCCATCAATCCCTTCGATCCCATCATGCTCGTTCCATTGACAATGCACTTGACTATCTAGGTGCATGGTCGGCATTCTGTCTAGACTGTCAATCTCACGGACATGATTGTCCTTAGGAGTATATGCCCGGGGACCGCTGGATGAACGGGGCTGTTGAGCCCTCGCTGTAAAAACAGGCTGGGCCCCCTATGCCACCGAGATACGGAAAATAATTATGAACAACGGACTGGAACGTCAGGTCATGACCGAATCCGAACTCCTCTGCCCCGTGTGCGGGGAGCGACTGGAGAGCGATGACGCGTCACTGCTCTCATCGACCATGAGGACACACTTCGCCGCCTCTCACGGGCTGATCCGCGAGGCGCCCGCAGCGCGGGCCGACAGGATGGCGAGGGCCCGAGATGGCGGCGCTGCACCGATCTCCGAACAGCCCTTCTCCGATAGCGGACTGGGGATGCCCATTTCTCCTGACCCCTCTAGCCTGCAGACGACCGGGAACCCTCGAGCGGCCGCCGCCGATACCCGCCGAGGGTTGGGGAGCCATCAGAGCACCTCCTCGCCGGGAGGAAAGCTGTCCGAGGGCGTGGACTGGCTCAAGGGCGTGATGAACCTCAAGACCTCGACCCCGACCTCCACCCCATCGCCACCGACCAGCAACCTCGTAATGGAAAAGGCCAATTATCGCTTGGGGATGGACGACGGCATGGACGTCTCGCCACTACGCGGGGACCTGGGCCGACAGGAGGACCGGGACCGCCTGCTGCTCACCGGACAAGGCGCAGGAGCAGTCAAGACCGCTCCAGGTATGCCCCCGACGGTTTCGTCAGAGGTAAAGGCGGGAGAGATCGGAGCGGAATGTCCAGTGTGCGGGACCATCATCCTCAGTCGGCAGATGGAGGGACTCAATCGCCTGATGCGGGATCACATGCGCAGTGACCATCCACAGCTGATGGAACAATCACTGCGCGTCTGACCGCAATGGCCAGAACGCTCCCTTCAGAACTTGATCACCGCCTTGGTGATGTTATCCCGCTTGTCGAACTCTTGATAGGCCTGGGCCGCCTCGGAGATGGAGATCCGGTCGCTGACGATGAACGAGGGCTTGGCCTTTCCGTTGGCGATCAGATCTCGAAGGTAGGGCTGATAGTTCTTCACTGGAGCCTGCCCAGTACCGATGGTGATCCCCTTTGTCCACATCATACCGAACGGGATGGCGAGAATGCCCTTCTTCTCCAGCTCGTTCCTGGCCTGAGGGTCCTCCTTCATGTACACGCCGATCACACCCAGATGGCCGGCCGGGTTGATCAGCCTCGCCAGATCGCTGAGCACCTGGTTGGGATTGAACTGCTGAGGGTCGGCGCGGTCGTTGGCCTGGTAGCCGACGGCATCGATGCCGCACTCCACCCCCATCAGCTTCTCCTCGGGATGGAGGGATTTGCTCACCACCGCGGTGCCCTGTCTGAGCTCCATGATCTGCTTCACCGGATCGCCCTCAGTGAAGTTGATCGGTATGGCTCCAATTGACTTCGCTAGCTCAAGCCTCTTCTCCGATCTATCCACCACGTACACCTCGCTCGCGCCCTTCAGAATCGAGCAGTACGCCGCCAGCAGCCCGACCGGACCGGCACCGAAGATACCCACGGTACGACCCGGCGCAACCATGGCCATCTCCGTGGCGTGGTAGGAAGTAGGAAAGATATCGGCAAGGAGCACGTAATCGTCTTCCTTTTCGTCACCCGGCTTGCCTGGTAGCGGTAGGCATGCCCAGTCCGCCTGGGGCACCCTCAACAGCTCGGCCTGACCGCCCGGATAGGGACCCATCTCCACATACCCGTACGCCGCCCCCGCACTGGCCGGATTCATGGTGAGACAGGCGCTGCTGTAACCCTTCAGGCAGTTCAGGCAGGTGCCGCAGGCGACGTTGAAGGGCATGACCACTCGATCACCCTCCTTAATCATCTTCACACCCTCCCCGACCTCCTCCACTACACCCATGGGCTCGTGGCCAAGGATCATCCCCGGTTTGGCCGGAGTATGCCCATCATACATGTGCAGATCGCTCCCGCAGATTGCGCTTGTTGTCATCCTGATAATCGCATCGTTAGGTCCCTCTATCCTGGGGTCTGGTACCTCCTTGACGTCCACCGAACCCGGTCCATCGTACACAACAGCTTTCATAGTCCTATTGGTCCTCCCCCGGAGGGGGAAGTCACGTTCCCATTGCTGGGTATTTCCACTTTCGCTATCACCGGAGCGATGGGGTCGAGGGCGGGACGATGGTCGGGCGGCCGACGGCGGGACCGGATCGCACCCTCAAACGGTACGATTGAACCGTTCATATCCTTCCATATACGTCCAAATATGAGATGATGCCAAAATGGATCGGATGGTCAACGAACTTAGGGGGAGCACACTGCATCGGACGCAGGACGAACTAGCCGGGATAAGAGGTGAGGTCCTCCGTCCAGGAATGATGGCCTACGATCGAGCGAGGGCATTATACAACGGCATCGTCGATCGCCGCCCCGCCATGATCGTGAGGTGTGCGGGGTCCGAAGATGTCGTCCGCTGTGTTCGCTACGCCCGCCAGAACGATGTTCAGGTATCGGTGCGAGCAGGTGGTCACGGAGTCGCTGGAAACGCCCTTAACGATGGTGGACTGGTGATCGATCTTACCGCCATGAGGGGGGTTCTCATCGATCCCACTGAACGGACGGCCAGGGTAGGAGGTGGCGCCCGGTGGATGGATCTCGACCCCGTCGCCCAAAGACTGGGTCTTGCCACCACCGGAGGGAGGGTATCCTCCACCGGAATCGCTGGCTTCACCCTCGGAGGAGGGGCCGGTTGGCTCATGTCTCGCTTCGGCCTGGCGTGCGACAACCTCAGGGCAGCGACCCTGGTCACGGCCGACGGGGGGATGGTAGCGGCCAATGATGACGACGAGCCGGACCTGATGTGGGCGCTGAGGGGGGGTGGCGGGAACCTGGGAGTGGTCACCTCCTTCGAGCTCGCATTGCATCCCATCGAGGTCACCCTGTCCGGCCTGCTCCAATGGCCCCGCTCGCAAGCCCGTGAGGTCCTGCGGACATTCCGCGACCTGGCCATGGAAGCACCGGATGAGCTGGGCCTCGTGTTCGCCTGCGTGACCGATCGGGGAGGACGGCCGGCCATCACTGTCACGGTCTGCTGGACGGGCGGACTAGAGGAGGGCGAAAGGTGCCTCTCTCCGCTACGCTCCCTCGGTCCCCCGGAGGTCGATACCATTGGGCCGATGCCCTACGACAAAGTACAGAAAATGCTGGATTACACAGGCGTGTGGGGATCCCGCAACTACTGGAAATCCGGCTACATCCCGCAACTGACAGATGAAGCTATGGATGAGTTGGTGGCAGGGACCGATGCCATGCCCTCCCCCCTCTCCGCCATCCACCTGTGGGCTCACCATGGCGAGGCTAACAGGGTACCCGAGGACGCTACAGCCTTTCCCAACCGCGGCTTCCCCTTCAACCTCCACATCATCGGGGCCTGGACCGACCCCCGTGATGATATGGGGGGCATCGCCTGGAGCCGGGAGTTATACGAACGCATGCGGCCCCATTTCTCAGACCGCAGTTATGTGAACTTCGACGATCTCAGGGAGTCTGCCAGAGTGGTCAGCGCCTACGGGTCCAATTACCAGAGGCTGGTCGATATCAAGACAAGATATGACCCTGATAACATGTTCCGTTCCAACCAGAACATCAAGCCCCGTCCGGCGAGGTAGCCGGGAGAAGGTTTCTACTGCCGTATAATATATTTCATTATTGATAGAATCAGTATCTCAGCAAATAAGGCTTAGATACTTCCTAGGGAAGATTAGGGCCTCATGGCAACGGAATCGTTGCGGTGCAGCAAGTGCAGTAAGCCCTTCGTCAAGATGAGGGCGGCCAACGGTGTCAGGACAATCTTGAGCGTGATCACCATGGGCATCCTTTTCCTCGGCATCATGGAATTCGCTTGGGAGGAGCCGCTGTATCCTGGGATCACCTTCGCCAGCCTTAACACGATGATCGCCGCCTTCGTCGTGTTCGTGCTGGTGAACGTCGCCGCGGACCAGACCATCAGGGACGAGAAGAAGAAGCGCACGGTGAGCGGGAGCTTGTTGTGTGACGAGTGCAAGGTGAAATACAACGCTGAGGTCGAGCAGAAGAAGGTCGACGAGCAGAACGAGCTTCAGCGGTGGATCGCCGAACTGGAAGCGATGAAAAGCAAGGATCCCGCACTTCGTAACATTATCGTGGAATGGAGCACTGCCAATGCCGGAGCGACCCCCGACCGCGGGACCGTGGGCGAGTTCCAGACCGCCATGAACCTGGAGAAGGCTGGTAACTACGAGGGGGCGGCCCAGATCTTCGAGAGACATAAGCTGTGGACCTACGCGGGCAAGGCCAGAGAGAAGGATCGTGTACAGATGATCAAACATGTCACCGTGGACATGAACCAGCTGCTGGAGCAGATCGGCACCAAAGGTCTAGCCATTCCCTACAAGTGCCAAAACTGTGGGGCAGGCATTACCATCGACAAGAATTCCAGCGCATCCGGCCTAAAATTTTGCTCGTACTGCGGGACGGCTTACAACATCGAGGACATGTCCCGGATCGTCCAGGAAGCCCTGGCGATTTGAAGGCCCGGAAGGAACGCCGAGCGGTAGGAAGGACGAAGAGACCCTCGCTCGGTTCAAACCACACCCTCAATTCGTAACCGATTATAGATCCCTTCATCTCGTCCGGCCTGCCGTTCCCTATATATTATATCTGATAATATATTATGATAATTAGAATAATAGAATGCATGAAATGTCGGACATCAATGTTATATAATCACAGAATATGTCCGACAATTGTCTGTCATACGCTCGCGCAGCGGAAATTATACTAATTTGTAAATATATACATAAGTCCTGGCACCTGTGAGAATGTTATTATATGTCCTTGGCTTAGGAAAGGGTGTCAGGAGAGGGAGGGCGGCCGACGGTAGGGTCACAACCCAGCTGAGGAAGGTCCCCCCTCCACGAGAAAGGTGGGTCGCGCGAGCGGCCTGGTGAGAGCCAGGGCAAGGGCCCAGAAACGACACAGCCATGATCAAGGATGATCTGCCTGGCAGTGACGCTGGTCATGGATTTGGTGAAACGGCGACTCCCCACCGGAGCAAGCCCAAACAGTCGGGATGACGGCTCAGGACCGACGGGTAGGGTGCTTAGTTGAATGCTGCCTGAAACAGAAGGGGGCCTACTACCCTCACCTGACACTTTTTCCGTCCATATTTTTTTGTACCCATTTTTACATCCACTACCCAGCATTCGGTGGTAGAGCATGTTATTATCGTTATCAATAAGATTAAGTTTCTATTGATACGTTCACTTTTTTGACTATGCCAGATTTTATTTACGTATTAATAAAGTGTAAAATCACGCTCTTACAGCGGCGTCATTATCACTTTTTGATAATTACTAACGGGCAACCAACTAATATTCACACGCGCTCATGGAATTAGTCCTGATAACGGAGGTAACCAAATGAAGCTGTCCAAGGGGAAGTTCTATCTGTTCGAGGAGCGCGTACCGTTGAGGACTCACCAGGTCCTCAGAAAGGAACTCGATAAGGGTCGCAAGGCACTCTACATATCCAAGAACCCGCCCCGACTTCTCAGGAGCCAGCTCGATTTCGACGAGCAGATGCTGGAGACCATGTGGCTGAGCACCAGGCCGAACCCCGAGTGCATCCCGCCGATGAACCTCCAGGCGTTCGAGAAGTACATCAACAGCTTCCTATCCGACAACAAGGAAGGGATCATCGTCCTCAACGGCCTGGACGTCCTGGAGATGTGGAACGGATTTCGTCCGGTCCTTGATGTGCTGGCGAGGGCCACCGGCAAGGTCAACGAGGACGGAAGCAACCTGATCATCAGCCTCGATCCCCGCAACCACTATCCTCAGAAGCTGGAGAAGCTTGAGCATATCTCCGACGAGGTAGTGTCCAGCTACGCGTAGGCAAACCCATTCCCTTCGCCCCGTTTTACTGACCTTCTCATTCGTGCCATCACCATTCTTACGCTGACCAGGGACTGGGGCTGCGCTATGGCCAACGATTAAATGCGGCTCGAAAGATGACGTAGCCATGGACCCCCGCCTATCTGAGATCGCGGAGACCCTGGCCCGTGATGCCGCGTCCGGGGCCGCAGGAATGCACGCATCGATCCTCAACGGCCTGCTGTCGATGCCTGAGCAGGACCTAGTCACCATACCGGCCCCGGAATGGGAGGATTTTGCCGTGGCCATCCACCGCGCCAAGCCAAGCATTGCCCCGGTGTTCAATGTTGCCAACACCATCATGCTGATGACGGCTCAGGGGGCAGGAGGTCCAGCATCCCTGAGAAAGGCGCTATCGGAGGCGCTGGAGCGGGAGAAAGGAAGCGGCATGCGCATCGCCGAGCACAGCGCCAGGCTCATAAAGGGTCGCTGTTTCATGACGACATCCTACTCCGCAACGGTGGCCCAGGTGCTCTCGGCCCTGGCTAAGGATCGGGAAATTAGGATCACAGTAGCTGAGTCCACGCCCGGAGGGGAGGGGCGTCAGTTCGCCAAGGTCCTCGCGGCGCAGGGCATGGAGACCGAGGTCATCTACGATTCCACGGTCTTCGCGAGAATGGGGCACCTTGATGGAGCGATTGTGGGGGCGGACTCGGTCACCGCTTCAGGCCTGGTGAACAAGGTGGGCACCAGATCCCTGGCGGAGGCAGCGGGGGCTTATGAGCTCAAGGCCTATGCGGTCTGCGGGTGGAGCAAGATATGTCCGGTGGTCCTATCCGACCTGTCGACGTCCACCAAGACTCTGGGCGACCGGCTCACTGAGCATGTGCAGGTCTTCGAGAGCTCCCCCCTCGAGCTGTTCTCGAGCATCATCACCGACCAGGGGGGGCTTACCTCGGCCGACCTGCGCAGGGAGCTGAAGGTGAGAGAAGTGGCCCAGGCCTGGTACTCCCGAGGTATCCTCCAGAGAACGGACTGATCAACACGAAGAGTGTTTGATGGCGCCGCGGGGGCAAGCGTCCACGCACTGGCAGCACTCTATGCACTCATCGATCCTTACCGGGACGGCCTTCCCCTCGACCAGATCATAGACGTTCGTGGGACAGACATTGATGCAATCCTCTTGAGCATCGCAAAGCTCCTGGTCTACCTCGATGGTGAAGCTGTTGCCCGAGTTCTCGTATTTCTTGACGGTCATGGGAGATGTTCTCCTTGCGAACAGATACGGGCGGGTACTCTATAATAGAATATTGAGGCCGCCGTCTTCCCCGCCCGACGATCTCGAGATAGGGATATAGCTCCCGATCATCTATCGTAGATCGATGCCCGATCTACCATCGTTCTCTCCTAACGCCCTCCAGGTCCTGGAGAGACGGTATCTGAGTAAGGATGAGAACGGAAAGGTCCGAGAGAGCCCGGACCAGATGTTCAGGAGGGTATCATCCAATATCGCTGCGGTGAGCGAGCGGTACGGGGACCGAAGGAACGAAGAGAGGGAATTCTACAACGCCATGCGGTCGCTGGAGTTCCTTCCCAACTCCCCGACCCTGATGAACGCCGGGACCAACCTCCAGCAGCTCTCCGCCTGCTTCGTGATCCCGGTCCTGGACTCGATCGAAAGCATCTATGATGCTATCAAGTTCGGGGCGGTCGTGCAACAGACTGGGGGAGGAGTGGGGTTCTCGTTCTCCCGCCTCCGACCGGAGGGCGACGTGGTCCGCTCGACGGGAGGGGTCGCTTCCGGACCAGTGTCGTTCATGAGGGTATTCGACGCCGCCACCAATGCTATCAAACAGGGGGGGCGGCGTAGGGGAGCGAACATGGGGGTGCTGAGAGTGGATCACCCCGACATCGAGAGGTTCATCGCCGCCAAGGACGACCTCTCCTCCCTGCCGAACTTCAACCTCTCGGTGGCGGTCACCGACGACTTCATGGCCAAGGCGGTGAGGGACGAGGACTACGACCTCATTAACCCCCGCGATGGCCGGAAGGTCAGGACCATCTCCGCCTCCTATGTCCTGGACCGCATAGCTGCCTCGGCCTGGCGGGGAGGGGACCCCGGAACGCTATTCATCGATACGGTGAACCGCAATAACCCCACTCCTCAGCTGGGGGCTTTCGAAGCCACCAATCCCTGCGGAGAGGTACCTCTCCTCCCATTCGAGGCATGCAACCTGGGCTCGGTGAACCTCGACCGCATGACTGAGGACGGGAGGGTGGATTGGGACCGGTTGGCGAGAACGGTGGACCTGGGGGTGAGGTTCTTGGACAACGTCATCGATGCCAACCGCTATCCCCTGCCCCAGACGGCCGAAGTGGTCCGAGGCAACCGCAAGATCGGCCTGGGGATCATGGGTTTCGCCGATCTCCTTGTTCGATTGAAAATCACCTATGGCAGCCCCCACTCACTGGAACTGGCCGACCGGCTCATCGAGTTTATTCGACGGGAGGCGGAGCGAGCATCAAAGGCTATCGCCGAGTCCCGGGGCAGCTTTCCGAATATCGAGAGGTCGACGATCACGGGACCGCAGCGCAACGCCACTCTACTGTCCATCGCGCCCACCGGTACGATAAGCATGATCGCCGGATGCTCGTCGGGGATCGAACCATACTATGCCGTGTCGTTCGTCCGGAACGTGCTGGAAGGGCAGCACTTCGTAGAAATCCTCCCTCTCTTTCTGGAGGCGGCCAGGGAGGGCGGCTTCCTAACCGACGAGTTGCTGGGGAAGCTCTCGTCCAGCCCCTCGGCCCAGCACCTGGCAACGATCCCGGAGGAGGTGCGACGGCTGTTCGTTACCGCTCACGATGTTCCTCCAGGTGCGCAGGTCGAGATGCAGGCGGCCTTCCAGAGGCGAGTGGACAATGCCGTCTCCAAAACTATCAACCTGCCTGCCGGCACTCCCTGGCAAGAGATCCGTCAGATCTTGGTCCACACCCACCGCCGGGGGTGCAAGGGAATCACTGTCTACCGGGAGGGTTCCAAGCCAGGCCAGGTATTGACTGCTATCGGGGACGCTCGCTCCTGCCAGGTATGCGGTCGCACCCTTCACGGAGAGGAAGGAGCGATGCAATGTGATACTTGCGGATGATAATGTACAATATTATACAACGTTACGCATAGTTGTTATATACTCGCCTGACTTTTCTCCCCGAACATGGCAATAAATCCCAATGATAAGGTCATGCTCAACGTCGACGACATTCCCCGCCAATGGTACAACATCGCTGCCGATCTCCCGTTGCCCATCCCGCCGCCGCTGAATCCCCAGACCATGGAGCCAGCTAAGCCGGAGGACCTGGCGGCCATCTTCCCCAAGGCGGCCATTGCCCAGGAGATGTCCACCGACCGGTACATCGATATCCCCGAGGAGGTCAGGGACGCCTACCTTATGCTCGGACGACCTTCCCCGCTGCAGCGGGCTAGGAGGCTGGAGGCATATCTCAAGACCCCGGCCAAGATCTACTTCAAGCGGGAAGACCTGTCTCCCGCCGGCTCGCATAAGCCCAACTCGGCCATCGCCCAGGCATACTACAACATGAAGGAGGGTGTGGAGAACCTAACCACGGAGACCGGGGCTGGGCAGTGGGGAAGCGCTCTGGCCCTGTCCTGTGCCCACTTCGACATGAACTGTACCGTGTTCATGGTCCGAGTATCGTACGACCAGAAGCCGTTCCGCCGTCTGATCATGGAGACCTATGGTTCCAAGGTGCACGCGTCACCGAGCAGTGTCACCGAGTTCGGAAGGAAGGTCCTGAAAGAAAGGCCGGACCACCCCGGAACGCTGGGCATAGCTATCTCCGAGGCTATCGAGATGTGCGTGAGCCAGCCCAACACCAAGTACTCCCTGGGGAGCGTACTGAACCACGTTATGCTGCACCAGACGGTCATCGGGCAGGAGGTCAAGAAGCAGCTGGAGATGATCGATCTCGTCCCCGACTATATGATCGGCTGCGTAGGCGGCGGCAGCAACTTCGCCGGTTTCTCCTTCCCCATGATTGGAGATAAGATAAAGGGAAAGATCGACACCGAGTTCATCGCCGTCGAGCCATCGTCCGTTCCCTCGATGACCAAGGGCGAGAACCGCTACGACTTCGGCGACACCGCGGGCATGACCCCTCTGCTTAAGATGTACACCCTGGGACATGACTTCGTACCCTCCCCCATCCACGCCGGCGGGCTAAGGTACCACGGTATGGCTCCAGCGGTCTCTGCGGTCGCCGCTCAAGGCTTCGCCAGGGCGGTCTCTTACGAGCAGAACCAGACCTTCGAGGCGGCGGTCACCTTCGCCCGCACCGAGGGCATCATCCCCGCGCCCGAGTCCTCGCACGCCATCAAGGCGGCCATGGACCTGGCGCTCGAGGCCAAGCGGAAGGGCGAGGAACAGACCATCGTGTTCAACCTCTCCGGACACGGCCTGCTGGACATGGGTGGCTATGCCAAGTACCTCCATGGAGATATGAACGGGTCCCAATGAGGGCCCCAACCCTCTTTCCCCCCCTTCCCGGCGGACGGCAGGGCTGAGATATATCTAAAGTCCAAAATGTTTATGTGGTTGGTTTTTTATATGTCAAAGCTAATGTTCAATATGCACCAGAATTGATTCTGGGAATATGGAAGTGACCTCCCTTTGCCCATTCCCCAAAGAGGCCATACGAATAGCATCAACGCCCTGGGCGTCAATTCAGGGGACCCAGAGTTCCTGTTCGATTATGGCAGGATATACCTAGTCTGCGAAAAGAGACTGGACCGAACGCTGCGCATCCTGCAGGAGTTCCATTACTCGGGATCCAAGACCCTCTGCGTTACCCGTCTCCATCCCGACCTGTTGCAGGAGAGGATGCCCGGAATGACGGTCGAATCTGCCTGGCTGAGTGAGCGTTACGGCATAAACAACATACCTCCAAATCAGTTACAGAGGATCTCCCAGCGCATAGGCTCGTTCCTGCTGGGAAAGAAGAATGCCGTGGTCCTCCTCGAGGGCATTGAGTACCTCGCCACATTCAATGATTTTCTCAAGGTCCAGATGTTCCTCGAGAACGTCAACGACCAGATCATGTCCTCCAAGGCCATTCTGCTCGTACCTCTGGACCCAGAGTCCATGGACATGAGGTCGATGGCCAAGCTGAGACGTTTCGCCGAGGTCGTCGCCCCCCAGTACGGCGCCCTCTGACCTGTCCCCGACGTTCTACCGTGATGGTCTCGCCCCTAAAACGTTCGAAAAAGGGGCGACGATAAGTCGGAATTGGTCAAGCAGCGATAGTAGAAACAAGGGGGGGGCCCCAGGCTCAGACCCTAAGGCTGGCCTTCTGGGGCGCGTTGGCGGTCCTGGCCGCTACAGCCGGGCCTTCGCCCGACACTTTGGCCTTAATCTCTTCCGCAGTGTAGTGAGGGAAGGCGGCCCAGAGGGTGTCCAGGTCCTTCTGCTCGAAGGTCAAGGGGTCCATAGCCACTATGAGCTCCACCTTAGCATCCTTGAGGAGGGAATCAATCTGCTCGAGGATGCCCAGGACCTTGTTCATGTCGTTGAAGAGGAGGAGGTACTCCAGCCCATCAAGGAAAATCGTACCCCCTGACCGGCCCCGGAGCTCCGTGCGGATGACCTTGAGGAGCTGGTTGAGGGCTTTAGGGGCGATGACATCATCCCCGCTCTGTCCGCTGAGCCAATATCTCTTGGACATCTCCAGACCGTACTTCTGGGCCACATAGTCGGGGTGCAAGCGAGTGATGCAAAGACCGCTGGTGGACCGACCCACCATCTTAGAGTATAGCTGGTAACCGTTGCGGGGATAGTCCTCGATGAGCAACGATATCTTTGAACCGTTCATCAACTTGACCACCTATCTATTTTCATACCCGGTTTCGTTTTGTGCGTATATAAAACAATTTTGAGCATGCTCCTTTTCATCTAGAAAAATATTATTCCTACAACCCACATCCATCCTCGTTGAACCGTTCATCCAGGAAGGCCCTTCTTACAGTCCGAGAAAGGGTCATGTTGCATCTCCTGGCTTATCAAAGATACCTGCAAGATTCGGACGCTCCGGCAGCTATCACTCAAGAAGGGATAGCTGAAGCGGTCGAGGTTGGACGCAACAATGTCTCCAAGATCGTCAACACCATGAGCGACGAGGGCATTATCGAGGTCCATACAAAGCATGTTAAGGGGTTCGCCAGCGTCAAGAAGGTGTATTTTCTCACCCAGAAAGGCTACCAGGACGCCCTCAATCTGAAGGTGGAGATCGAACGTACAAGAATCAACATCGTGGATTTTGACGGCAAGGTCCACGAGGACGAGATGGGCAAGCTGTCCTTGTACCTGCCCAAGAGGTATGCGTTTCTCGACCTCGCCCTGGGTGTCAGCCGAGGCAGCTTCGACTGCTCCTCCTTCCACGAAAGCAAGGTAAAGGAGGAGCGCAGGTTCGTTGATTACACCGACCGCAAGCCCATGGTGCGCACCTTCTATGGGCGGCAGAAGGAGCTGCAGGAGCTCAACCAGTTCCTGGACTCGGGGACATCGAAGATCACGGTAGTTTGCGGTATCCCGGGGATCGGGAAGACCACCCTGCTGGCAAAGTTCGTGCAGGACATCCGGGAGCAGCGGCATGTGTACTGGTACCGGGTCCATGAATGGGTCAATCTGAAAATCCTCCTTACTCCGGTGGCGGAGTTCCTATCCCAGCTGGGCAAGAAGGGGCTGGAACGATACCTGTCGAGGACGGAAGGGCCAGCGGTGGGGGAGGTGTGCGCCATCCTGGAGATGGACCTCAAGGACCTCCCCACGGTGTTCATCATCGACGACGTACAGAAGGGCGACCGTACCGTGCAGGAGTTCCTGGGGGCGATGGTCAACGTCCTCGAATCGCTGGAGCAAGTCGCAATGATCTGCACCAGCCGAGAGATACCTTCGTTCTACTCCCGCACCGCCGTCTTCAAGGGCCTGGTCCACGAGATGATGCTGGAGGGCCTGGACGTGGAAAGCTCCCTCCGGTTGATGAGGAACAGGGAGCTGCCGGAGAACGAGCTGATGGACATCTATCGCGCCACCCGTGGGCACCCGCTCTTCCTCGAACTGGTGGACGACCCTCGGAGCGCGCTGGGTAAGAACGTTAGAATGTTCATCGAGCAAGAGGTGTACTCCAAACTGGACATCACCGAGAGGCGGATCATGGACATCTCCTCGGTGTTCCGATATCCCGTCCTGGTGGATGCCTTCTTCACCATGGAAGAGGAGATCGCCAAGGACCTGGGAGTGGTGCAGAAGGAGATGGAGTACAAGGACTATCTGGTCGACTACGATACCATCGACTCCCTCCTTTCGAAGTCCCTGCTCCATGAGTCGGTGGGCCGGATGATCGGCATGCACGACCTGCTCAGGGACTTCTTCTATTCCCGTCTGTCTCCCAGGCAGCGCATCACCTATCACAAGGCAGCGTCCCGGTACTACCTCCTCGACACCTCTGCTCCCGCGCATGTGGAGGCGCTGTACCACTGCCTGATGGCGAAGGAGTACAGCACCGCCATACGCATTGCCGCCAGCAACGGTCGGGAGATCATATCGAAGGGGTATAGCCTGCCGTTCGCTCCCCTGCTCACCTCGCTCCGCGCCCAATGCGAAAACATCGATCGCAGCGAGAAGATGGAGCTCCTCCTGCTGGAAGGTGATATCCTGGAGGTCAGGGGAGAGTGGGACCAGGCTATCGCCCGTTTCGAGGAGATCATTTCCCTGACCGTGCCGGAGAAGGACCGGAGGCTACTGGCCGAGGTCAATCGCCGGCTGGGCGTCATCTACCTGCGGCGGTCGGCGTTCGACAAGGCCGAGGAATACTTGGTCCGCAGCCTGGGCCTCGCTGAGGATATAAAGGACCCCCACGCCCTGGTGGAGACGTACTACGACCTGGGCGGAGTGCTTCAGAACCGTGGCCGCCACCAGGACGCCATGGCCGCCTTCCGCCGGTCCATGGAGCTAGCACAGAGCACCCTGGACGACATGGGGCTGGGCATGGCCCTATACGGCATAGGCAGAGTATACTCGTCGCTCATCGATCACACTCAAGCTATAAAGTACAAGAAGGAGGCGCTGGAGGTCATCGAGCGCACCGGGGACGTGGATAACATTGCGAGGATATGCATCGGACTGGGCACCAGCCTGGCGGAGATGCGTAACTTCTCCGAGGCGGTGAAGTACCATGAGCGGGCGGTGGAGATGGGGCGGACTTCAGGCAACCTGGAGCTGCAGGGCTACGCCCTCCGCAACGCCGTGGTGG
The DNA here is from genome assembly GCA_033485155.1 of Methanomassiliicoccus sp. NCBI lineage: Archaea > Methanobacteriati > Thermoplasmatota > Thermoplasmata > Methanomassiliicoccales > Methanomassiliicoccaceae > Methanomassiliicoccus > Methanomassiliicoccus sp. The sequence goes on along the minus strand of JAWQJJ010000002.1, from coordinate 446,259 downwards.
TGTACGTGGAGATGGATGAGCTGGAGCAGGCCCAGGAGTACATCAACCAGGCCAGCAAGATCTTTGAGAAACTTGGCAACCACGTGCTCATGGCAGACATGCACCTGATGCGGGGATACATCTACAACAAGCGGATGGAGTGGGAGTGGGCCAAGGTGGAGTTCGCCGATGCCCTGGAGACCATCCGCAAGCAGGACGCCCCTCTCCTGCTGGGCCGCTGGCTCTACGAGATCGCCCAACAGTTCATAAAGAACGGGGACAGGGAGGGGGCCATGCGGCTTTTGAACGAGGCGCTGGAGCTGACCACCCACGGGTCCGCGGAAAACCTGAAGAAAGAGGTCGAACAAGCTTTGGCGAGCATAGCGTGATTATCTTAAAAAATGAATAAAACAAAGGTCCACTGTCCCCGAAGGGAACAGTGAGGCCATCGGTTTAGTGGGGGTCGATACCGGGTATTATGTGGGGATCGATGCCCGGGATGATGTGGGGGTCGATACCGGGTATTATGTGGGGATCGATGCCCGGGATGATGTGGGGGTCGATACCGGGTATTATGTGGGGATCGATGCCCGGGATGATCAGGTTGGCGATCGACAGGTCGAGCGCCATCACGATCATGGCGAACGCTGCTATGATCAGAGCTGCGAATCCTATCAGGGTTATTGTCCGGATTTTCATTTTCCTCACCGTTTCTTGCTGTAGACAGCGTGTGGATTTGTGAATATAAAAGAGGTCGTTGAGCATGCTCCGAATACCTTTAAATATCATAACTGCGAAAAACGGTGATTTTATGGTCATCTGGCCAACCACTTTTATTCGTGATAATTGTTGGTCGTGAACTTTCCTAAATAGGAGGAGAATCATGGGGCGGGCGTGAGAGCGCCCATGCTATACGGACGGGAGGTCCGGGGGGTCGTCCTGGACCTTGATGGAACGCTGGTCAACACCACCGTCGATTTTATAATAATGAAGAAGCGGGTGACCGCCGAGCTGGTGGACCGAGGGATCCCAACATCCCTCCTCGATCCTAAGCGGACGACCGCAGACCACATCGAGCGGGCAGCCGATTACCTTGAGGCCAAGGGGCGAGGAGAAGAGGTCGGCAATCTGCACCGTTCGCTTCGGGAGATAATGAACAACACCGAGATGGAGCATGTCTCCGCGACCACCGCGGTACCTGGGGCCGGGGAGTGCCTTGGCCGACTCAGGGAAGGGGGGCTCAAGCTCGGGGTCCTCACCCGGGGTTCCCGTGGGTATGCCCTCGCCGCCCTGCGCCATGCCGGCTTGGACATGCACTCCGAGGCCATCGTATGCCGGGACGATTTTCCCGAGGAAGAAGCCAAGCCCAACGGCAAGGCGATGGTCCGGACGGCGGGCCTGATGTCCCTCCGCCCCGCGGAATGCATCCTCGTTGGGGACCACGCCATGGATCTCGCCTGTGCCCGGTCGGTGTCCGCCAGCTTCGTGGGCGTGCTCAGCGGCAGCTTCAGGGCTGAGGACTGGGCTCGCAGCGGGTGCGAGGTCGTGATCGACAGCGTAGCATCGCTTCCGGGACTGCTCTTTGACGGCAAGGCCTAAGAACGGTAAGTCCGATGTTGGGGCATGAAGAGGACCATAGCCACGGACCAAGCCCCTCGAGCGATCGGCCCATACTCTCAGGCGGTCAGGGCGGGAGAGCTTGTGTTCTGCTCCGGTCAGCTCGGTATGGATCCGGGCAGCGGGCAGCTGGTGGGACCGGATGCGGGGAAGCAGGCGGAGCAGTGCCTGATGAACCTCCAGGCGGTGCTGGAGGCGGCGGGATTTGGTCTGGAGGACGTGGTTAAGACGACGGTGTTCCTGACCGACATGAATGATTTCGGCGAGGTGAACGCCGCCTACGGATTGGTGTTCACGGTCGACCCACCGGCCCGCAGTGCTGTTGCCGTAGCCGCCCTGCCCAAGGGGGCGAAAGTGGAGATCGAAGCCATCGCCTGCCGCTCATGAGCGGCCGTGGGAGCGCATGGCAGCCCTGCATTCTTCAGAACATAAGAAGTGTGTTCGGACGCTGTCCCTAAGCCGCAGGGGCTCGTCCCGGATCTCCCTGCCGCAGTGCCCACAGAGCATTATCGGATTGACACCGGGAGCCACCACCGCCCGGTCCAGTTCCTTGTCCACGCTGATGACGCTGGCGATATCATATTCTAAGACCTGGGGTATGGACGCCAGCCGAGCGGCGAAGTCGTTGATCATGTGCCCATCGATAAATGTACATACGAGCAATAGTCTGCCGCTGCTGAGATGGAACACCTGGCGGACCTGATCGTCCCGATCGAAGTTACGCGCCACCTCCGACAGCTCGGAAGGCCTCGCCTTGACCGTGACCATCACACTGATCTCACCCATCCTCTCGGGGTCCAGTTCCGCGTGGTATCCCCGGATGACGCCCATGCGCTCCAAGTTGCTGACTTTATTGCTGACGGTGGGCACCGAGATTCTCACCCGCTCCGATACTTGGCGGAAGGATAGCCGGCCATTGCCCTGAAGTACGTTTAGGATGTTCACATCGTTCTCGTCTAGGCCCATTACGAATTGTTTGAGAGCATACAATTTATATTGTTTTTCCAACGCTCGAACGACAGCGAGCGTTGACCTTCCGTTCGTACGATCGAGCCGCCGTGTTTCCAGCTCTCGTTTAGGGCAAAGGTACTAGGGCTGCCAAGAGAATTACTTTGTGTGAAAGAACCCTGTGACGAGGACGTTTGCCCGATGCCACCGCCCAAGCCATTACCGGGATCGACCAGGTCGGCGACGTTCGGAGTAACCGGGATGACCTGCGCATCGTGCGCGGGCATCGTAGAGGAAACGATCTCCGGGCTGCCGGGAGTAAGGGAGGCCACGGTGAACCTGGCCACAGAGAAGGCCCGGGTGTCGTACGACCCCGCACTGATCGATGCGGAGAGGATCGTGGAAGCGGTCCGGGCCGCAGGTTACGGCCTGGCGGTGGACCAAGTGACTCTGGGCATCAAGGGAATGGTCTGCGCATCCTGCGCCAGCGTCATCGAGACGGCACTCATGGCCGTCGACGGGGTGTTCTCTGCCAACGTCAACCTCGCCATAGAGAAGGTTTCCGTGCGGTTCAACCCCGAAGAGGTGACGGTCGCGGCCCTCAAGGCGGCAATCGTCGAAGCTGGCTATGAAGTCATCGAGGCCGAGACCCTGGACACGGAAATGGCTGAGCGGGCGAGAGAACAGAGGAAACAGCTCACCCTGCTGGTGTTCTCCCTCTCCCTCAGCGTGCCGATCATGATCCTTATGCTCGGGTTCGACTACCTGGGATGGGCCGACGCGCTGGGAATCATGGGCAGCGAAGGATACATCCTCTTCGCCATGGCTACTCCTGTCCAGTTCATCGCTGGATACCAGTTCTATGTCGGCACTTACTACGCGTTCCGGAACCGCCGGGCGAACATGGACACCCTCATCGCCCTAGGTTCTTCGGCGGCGTACCTATACTCCGTGGCGGTGGTCTTCTTCCCGTCGTTAATCCCCTTCCACCAGCACACTTACTTCGACACCTCGGCGATGATCATATCCCTGATCCTGTTCGGTAAGTACCTGGAGGCAAAGGCTAAGGGCCGGACCTCCCAGGCCATCCGCAGCCTGATCGGATTGCAGGCCCGCACCGCCCGGGTGCTAAGGGACGGACAGGAGATCGAGGTTCCGGTCGAGCTGCTGAAGGTCGACGATCTGTTCGTCGTCCGCCCCGGAGAGAAGGTCGCTACCGACGGCATGGTCGTGGAGGGAGGCTCGGCGGTCGATGAGAGCATGATCACCGGGGAGTCGATACCGGTGGACAAGACCGCTGGTTCCCCGGTGGTCGGAGGGTCGATCAACAAGAACGGGGTGCTCAAGGTCCAGGCCTCCAGGGTGGGCAAGGACACCGCCCTCGCCCAGATCATCAGGCTGGTGGAGGACGCTCAGTCGTCGAAGGCGCCGATCCAGAGGTATGCCGACAATGTCTCTGCATGGTTCGTCCCAGCGGTCATCGCCATCGCCACGGTCAGCTTCCTGGCGTGGTACCTGTATGCTTACGGAGCAGTGGTGGGAGGGGATGAGGAGTTCGTCTTCTCCCTCATAATCTTCATCTCCGTTCTGGTCATCTCATGTCCCTGCGCCCTGGGGCTGGCGACCCCCACTGCCATCATGGTGGGTTCGGGGAAGGGGGCGGAGAACGGGATCCTATTCAAGAGCGCGGAGGCGCTGGAGATCACCGGGAAGGTCCAGATAGTGGTCATGGATAAGACCGGGACCATCACCAAGGGCGAACCGGAGGTGACCGACATCTTCGTGGTCAAGGGCACCGAGGCCGAGGTCCTGACGACGGCCGCGGCGGCGGAGAAGGGGTCCGAGCACCCACTGGCCGAAGCCATCGTACGGCGGGCGCAGGGAGATGGTCTCTCCCCCCCTGACGCGTCTGACTTCGAAGCCGTGCCCGGGCTGGGAGTGAGGGCCGAGGTCAACGGCCGGAACGTCCTCATCGGCAACCGCAAGATGATGGATGCCAGTAATGTAGACATCTCGGCGGCCCAGGCCGACCTTCGGAGGATGGAGGAGGACGGTCGCACCGCTATGCTCGTTTCCTCGGACTCCCAGCTCATCGGGATCATCGGCGTGGCCGATGTCATCAAGGAGACATCCCGGGAAGCGATAGCTGAGCTGAGGAGGATGGGCATCGAGGTCATCATGCTCACCGGCGACAACCCGAGGACGGCCAAGGTCATCGCCTCCCAAGTGGGCATCGACAAGTACATTGCCGAGGTGCTACCAGAGAACAAGGCGCAAGAAGTGGCAAGGTTACAGGCCTCGGGTAAAAAGGTCGCCATGGTTGGTGATGGGGTGAACGACGCCCCCGCTCTGGCGCAGGCCGACGTGGGCATCGCAATCGGCAGCGGGACCGACGTGGCCATGGAGACCGGGGACATTGTCCTCATACGCAGCGATCTCATCGACGCCGTGGCCGCCATCCAGCTGTCCCGAAGGACGATGACCAAGATCCGCCAGAACCTATTCTGGGCCCTCGGCTACAACTCGGCGGGAATACCGATTGCGGCGGGAGTTCTATACCCATTCTTCCACGTGCTGCTCAACCCCATCGTGGCCGCCGCGGCTATGGCCATGAGCTCGGTGTCCGTTGTCTCCAATGCCGCGCTGCTGAAGAGATACACACCAGAGATCAAGAAAAAGCCCTGACCTATTGGTCACGTCCTTCCGCTTCGAAAAGCCTTGGCGAGCTTTCCTGCCCATACCCACAGCCCTAGGTATCGAGATGCCGACGCCGACGTAACTTGCGAAATGGACGGAGCGCGGTCCTAGATCGGGCACGAAGAACGGACGCACATATGCATCAATTGTACATTGGTAAAAGTTCGAGGCCGCTCATATGGGCGTCTAAGAACTCGTGAACGGGAGGTACGGCGTCGTTCAAGCTTCAGATGTCAAGAAAAACGAGATCGAAGGAGTTTGAAAGGAAGAGGTTTCGACCTTACTCCTTCTTCAGGGGGTCGTTCTTGTGCTGATCGAAGCGCTCCTTCTCCAGCTCTTCGAGGGCGAGCTTCTTGGACTTTTCATCGATCATCTTGTCCTTGGGCAGGGTTTTCTTGGCGAGGGACATTGCGCCCATACCTGCGCTGAACAGACCTGCTCCGACCTTGAGCTTGAAGCGAGTCTCCATCCCTAGCAGCTTGCCCGGGTTCATGATCTCCTTGGGGTCGAGGGCGTTCTTTATCGCCATCTCGATCTCGTAGCCCTCGCCGCGGAGAGGCTTGAGCTGGGAACTCATGAACAGCCCGAAGCCGCCCATCAGCCTGCCCCCGTGCTCCTTGGCGACATCTCCCGCCTTATAGGCGAACGACAGGGAGGTCATCGACTTGGTTAGGGATTCCTTATCAAAGAGGTAGTAGGGCATGAACATGACCGAGTTGCGGTCGACCGCGATCCCGATGATCGCTCCCTCCATCTTCATGTCGTCCATGAGCTTGTAGAGGCCCTTCACCATGTCCGCGTAGGCGCTGACCGGCACTAAGGTCTCCGAGGCGCTGGTCCCGAGGCCGAGCATGGAGCTGCGGTACTCATAGCAGCGCTCGTCCCACTCGTGCTGGGCGAGCTCGTAGCTCTCCTTCTTGCCACCGTGCTTGGCCACGATGTCGTCGATTATCTTCTCCTCGTAGTCGACCATGGCCTTGTCACCCTCCAAAGTTACCAACCAAAGGCAGCCGACCTCGGGGGCATGGTGCCCGATCTTGCGCAGGTACTTGAAATGGTTCCCGTCGGACCAGGCGACATGAAGCGGCTGGACCTTGGTGCGGGTGAGGTCCTTCATGGGCGCGCCCACCTTATCGAGGCTCTCGAAGGAATAGGCGAGGGGCTTGAGGACCTCAGGCTTGGGGAACAGCTTCAGGGTGACCTCGCAGATCACGCCCAGGGTGCCCTCGTTACCGACGAACAGCCTGTTGAGATTGTATCCCGTCATGTTGTCGGCCAGGGAGTCGAAGCCGGTGTTAATGATAGCCCCACTGGGAACGACGACCACCATGTTGCGGATGTTGTCCGCGGCCGAGCCATACTTGTAGTTGCCCATGCCCACACCGCTCATGGCAATCCATCCCGCCACGGAGGCGTTGGGGAAGCTGCTGGGGTAGGAGCCGAGAAGGAATCCCTTCTCCCACGCGGCATCATACACCGCCTTCCACGATGCTCCTGCCTGGCAGGTGATGGTCATGTTATCCTCATCGACCTTGATGACATTCTTCATCCTGGCGACCATATCGATGGATATGCCACCGGCCGCTGGTACGCCCGCTGCAACGTATCCGGTCGCAGCCCCCCTGGGGGTGATCGGCACGCCCGCTTCGGCCGCGATCTTCACGATCTTCTGGACGTCCTCGGTAGAGCTGGGACGTACCACGACATCGGGGACGACCTTGAACCCCAGGTCCACTTCCTTGGGCAGGCCAGTCGAATCATGGCTGTAAAGCAATCTCTCCATCTCGCTGGTCTTGACGTTCTCCGCTCCGATGGCGGCCACGAGCTTCCTCACATAGGGTTTCTGTGACTTCTCAGAAGTATCGGCAACAGCTTCCATATAATACCCTCTGGGTGTTGGGAAATCTTGACCTGATAGTCGCATTGATGTATAAGAAGTCTATGCCCGTTTAGGGACCACGAAATTAATACTGGAGGCTGTGCCAGGAAAAAGCACGCCCAGGGTTTGCGGAGCGCATTTGAGCGGTCTTTTTGGGAACCTGGCAATCACCTCGCTCGGTCCCAAAGAGCACCATTCCCTACGGATCGTCCCTAATCAGGAAACGGATCCAATTACTGGGTAGACATAGGTCGTTTTTAAGCTTCATATGAAGCTTCATATGAAGTCGGCCCACGTACGATCTTTCGACCGTGAATGGAACCTGATGGACCTTTGACCGTCGTTTAACGGACACAGGTTACTTCAGGCCGCTCTGGTGCGTCTTCCGCCCCTGAGCATTATCTGTTTAGATATTCATCATACTAATATGTTCTGGACCTACCAATCACACAGGCGCAACAATAGGCGTTGACGCACTTCTTCCGCATGCTTTCCATTTCTCCAGTTACGCGGCTGGAACCCATTTCCTCACTGCAGTCACAGCCCTGCGGTCCAGGCGGAATAGGTGGGAGCGGCATCGGCAATCCGAGCTTCCGAATCCCGCGATCGGCTCGGCGGTTCCGGGCAGGGCCCGCAGGCGGAAGGCCAGGGAACACTCAATGTCATCTCCTGATGGGAAAAGTAGCGCTTCCTTATCCTCTGCCATCCCCATCAGATAATCGATGTGCCAACGCTTCTTCCCGGTTCCCTCCAGATGGCGCCCGGTCCTCGCTTCCAGGCCGTTCCGGGCCGATCCCACATAGGCATACCTGCCGGCCTTCAGGGCGAAGACTCCGAGGCGGCCGATGCGGACCGAGCAGGACGAGGGGAGGCGGAAAAGGATTATGTACGCCCCCGGGGTCCTGCCCTGAGGTGCGGCCTCAGGAGGTCTTCCGGCGGTCGTGGTCCTCGACCTCGGACTGGGTCTTGATGCGGATCAGGGTGCTGCCCCCAAGGCGGGAGTCGGAGATGGTGGCGATGTCCCCCAGCCGATGACCGTATACCTGCACGTCGGCTATCTGATCCTTCCATTCCTTGTATGGGATCTTCACCCTCAGGCCGTCCAGGTGGAGCACCACCGGCGCAGGGCGCAGGCTCCGTTGCACCGGCTCCAGCTCAGTTATGCGGTCCTTGACCTCAGCGGGGTGGACGAAAAGGGGGTCCTCCTCCAGCACCCGGCGCTTGTCTTTGACCACCTTCTCGATCGCCACCGACACATCGTCCAGACGGCCGATCTCTTCCTCTCGGCGCATCCGCTCGACCTTGCGACCGACACCGCAGACGATGGCCTCGCAGTTGGGGAGGGACGGGATCTGTGGCCCGCACACCGCCACCACCGGGGTCTGGATGTCCTCGAACAGGTGGATCTTGTGCTCGAGAATGCAGTCCTTGAAGTTGCCGAGCACGAAGACCGCAGCGTCGTACTCCTCGATTATGGCCTTCTCGTCAGCGCTGATCTGCGAAGTACGTCGCCCTTTCCCTCGGGCGAGGCCCATGACCACGGTTATCGCCCCGAGCCTCCGAAGCTGCTCGGCGATGTCGCAGGTGGGGTGGGGCATGTGGTGTCTGCCCAGGGTAGGCGCGACCACGGCCACCTCCGTGCCGGCCAGGGGGACGTTGACGATCTTACCCCCCAGCTCACGGGTCTTGGCCTCGATGGACGGGCGCTCCTCCTCTGGTACGGCCATTGTCACCAGGATCTGTACCTGAATCTGGGTCTTCTGGATGACGAAACCCCCGACGTCCTCCACCAGCTCGTACAGCTCGTTCACGCGGTACACGCCGCCGTCGTACATCAGGACCTCGTACATCAGTCCGCCTCCTTGACCTGCATCTCCTTATGGACCATCTGGGCGACGTTGACCCACTGGGGGCTCATGTCATGCTCCGTGCCGATGATGGTCATCGCCCTGTCGTCCACGATATTGTACCGGACGGTGAAACCTTCTGGGAACAGCCGCCAGACGGCGTCCAGGACCTTGGCCTTCAGCTCCTCCCCTGGATCAAGCTCCATGGCGGAGACCTCCTCCAGTTCCGCCCCCCGAACCAGTATCTCGAACCGGGTCAGCTGTTCTACCCTGTCCCGTCCATATTTCTGCCACAGCTTGTTGAGCAGGGCCGGCGCCCACGCCTCGTCGGTTATGGTGATGGCCGTGCCCCCGGTGTGGGTGTTGAGCTGCGACATGTCAGCTACCTTGATCGCCGAGCGCGCTCGGCCCAGCCGGACCGATATGAGGAAGTATGGCGCCTGTGGATCAGCCACGATCCTGAACGCCAGAACGCTTCGGGTGATCCCGAGGTCCTGCAGGATCTGGCGGAATATCGACTCGAAGTTGTCGTAGGCGAAGCTCTCGTCGGTCAGGGTCATCAAAGCCCCTCGAGGAAGCCCGAAGCCAGCAGGGCCGCCCCGGCCGCTCCGATGAACTGCGAGTTGGCCGGGATGATAGGCGTGGAACCTACCATTTCCCCTACCGCGTGCACCAGGCCGCTGATCAGGCTCGTTCCCCCTACCTGGATGACCGGCTGCCGGACGTCGATCTCCTGCAGCTGCTGCTCGTACACCTGTTCGGCGACAGAGTGACAGGCCGCAGCGGCGACATCCTCGATGGTGTTGCCCGCCGCCAGCGAGGTAACCAGGTCCTGTATGCCGAACACCGAACAGTAGGAGTTCATGTTCACCTTGTGCCAGTTGCCCTTGTCTGCCAGGCCGCCGAGATTCTCGATATCGACCTTGAGGCGCTTGGACACCATCTCCAGGAATCTTCCGGAAGCGCCGGCGCAGATGCCCCCCATGGTAAAATTGTCCGGTATGCCGTCCCTGACAGTGATGGCCTTGTTGTCCATCCCCCCGATGTCGATGATCGTCGCCTCGCCCTTCTGGCGATCGGCGAGCCACACGGCGCCCTTGCTGTTAACAGTCAGTTCCTCTTGGACCAGCTTGGCCCCCAGCTTCTTGCCGATGAGGAACCGGCCGTACCCGGTGACGCCTATGCCTTCCAGCTCGCTCTGCTTGACCCCGGCCTCGGTCAGGGCCTTCTCTAGCACCTCGATTCCAGTCTCCAGCACCGGTCCGGTGGGCATCCAATACTTGCCGATGATCTCATTGTCGCGCAGGATCATCGCCTTGGTGGTCGAGGATCCTGAGTCGATGCCCGCGGTGAGGCCTACCTGCCGCTCTCTGGCCAGCAGTTCCTTCTTCTCCACGATGGTGACCAACGCCTCCATCCTGGTAAGGAGCTGAGCGGCCTTGAGCCGCTCGGTGAACGAATAGGTGACCACGGGGAGCTTGGTGTGCTCCTGAATGTAACGGCGGATCTCGTTTCTCACCAGCGCGCCCTCGGCGCACCGGAAACAGCTGGCGATGAAGACAGCATCCGCGTCGTAGTGGCCGTCGGCCAAAGCCTTGGCGCGTGCGATCATCAGACGGAGCTGGGGTGAAGCGGGCTCGAAACCGAACTCCTCGACCGAGCGGTTGATGTCATCGAACGCCACGTCCGGATAGACCATCTTGCCTCCCACGGTGGTGGCGGCATGCTCGATCTCCGACTGCACGCCCGAATACTCTGTCCCACAGGACAGCTGGGCGATCTTGATGGTCATTTCAATCCCTCCAGGAAGGCCTTTATCTTTGTGACCATGACCTTGGCCTCCTCGTCGTCATGGGGGTAATGGACCTCGAGCGTGGGGATCTTCTTCCGCCGCACCATATATGTCAGCATGAGGTTTGTGCGGTGGCATCCTACGCAGCCGAAGGTGTAGGGCATGTCGTGCATGATGATGGCCGCCTCGGCCTGGTCGACCATCGGCCCCCAGATGGCCAATCGTCCCCGCACCCCCGAGGGGACCTCGATGCCCGCGTACTTCAGCCCCTTCATGATGTCATCCTGGGAGAGGTTGAGCGGAGGCGACTCGACCTCCGGTCTCACCACGTGCTCGCGTAGCTCGCCCATAAGGGAGAGGGGCTGGTGGCCGAACCGTTCGACCAGATCGTACAATATAAGACTGTTTGGCGGGATCATGAAAATCTTCATTTGGTCACCTCGTCTACTATCTCCTTGAGTCTTTTGACCGGCAATTCCTTGGGCTTGGGGGGAAGTTCACATATCTCCCCCCGGTCCGCGGCGCACAACCCGGTGTCGATCATGGAAAGGTCCCTCCACTCCTTCTCGACCTGGTTGAACCCGGGACGGGAGCCATGGTGCGCGCGGCATCGCCGCTCATCGCCGATGGGGAAGGCCCTTACCTTGGAGAATATACGGTTTGGATCTAGCTTCCTCACTTCGGCCAGCGCCTTGCGGACGACGTCCTTGGAGCCTTCGATGTTGGCGCCGTAACAGGTCTCTTTGATATTGAGGTTGAGGCCCAGGGAGTGGATGAACCGAGCTATCTGGTCCGGTGTCAACTCCGAGCTGGGCGCGATTACGATCATTCTTGTTTCGGTCTCTTCGCTCGTGGCCTTCCCCCCTTCTTTCCTTCCTCCTTACCTGAGGCTTTCCGCTCCCCTGTCTCCCCGGACGCTCCCTGGAACGGGCCGGCGGGAGGCGTGTGCTCCATGAATTCGGCCTGACGGGCGATCTCCGATATTTCGTCCAGGGTGATCTCCTGCTTCATCGGGGCCTCGGCCGCCTGAGGCGCGAAGACCTCACCTGGCCGACGTTCGCGGAGGTAAACGATGTCCCCGTCCTTGATGTCCCGCATGAGGACTCCGAGGTCTGATAGCACCGTGCCCACTACATTCGTCCCGTAGCGCTCCTCCCCCGTCGGCCCGAACTCCGGACTGCCATCGAGACGTATTCCGATCGTTCCCCGATTTGGCCTCGACATATTGGTTATGCCGACCTGACCCCTCGGGGACGCGTCTTCGAAGGGGTTCTCCGGCAGGAGGACAGAGGCTTCCTTTGCGTTGCCTACGAAGGTGATCGTGGGCATCTCGGAGTAGGTGAAGAAGACTTTCAGGGTACCGATAGGTTTGTGGTCCAGCCCGGTCATCTTGCGGAAATAGTGCGAGCTCCTGGATGCCTTCTCGTCGTCCAGTTCCCAGACCGAGACCTTCTCCGGCAGCACACCGAAGGTCTCGACCTCCGAACCGTCCTTGATCTCCATCGTCAGCTCTGGCTCCTGTTCACCTACCAGGGCAGTGTCGTCCACCAACCCGGTCCGCTTCTGCCTCAGCCCTCTGGCCTCGAGGAAGGCCTGGGCGTTCCTCTGGGTCATCCCGATGGTCATGATCCTCGATGGGTTGGATAGGATAGTGATGAAGGAGTCCAGGGGGGCGAGGCGGACCAACTCATGACCGGCGACTATCTTGCCGACAAGGTTGTGGGCCGGTGATTGCTGACGGCGCCTGCGGTAGAAGTAGATACGGCCAGTGAAGGAACCCTCATGCCGAACGGTAACGTCCCCATCCTCCCGGACCGCGACATGCTCCGGTATTAGGGTCACGTCCATGCGCTTGGAGTTGCCCGAGTAGGTCGAGGTCCGATCGGTGATGTCCAATCGCCCGCTCCCGGTGACCACAAGGAACTGTTCGCAGCTTATGGGAGAACGACGATCGAGGTCAACCTGGACATAGGTCTCCACCGACATTCCTTCCTCCAGACGAAGGTCCATGTCCTTGGTGGGAAATGCATCTTTATCCGAGAGCTCCAACACGACCGGGCGTATCTCGACGATCCTCTCGCCCTCTTCGATCACCCCCAGCAGGTGTCGGCCTCGGGTGATGCGGCCGATCCTGCCTTCCGCCACACCATAGGCGCCATCGTGATCGATCTTGGCGATCATCATATATGTGGAGCGGTTGTCAAACCCGCCCAGGGAGAAGTAGCAGTCGTATTTCGAATAGTGGTACCGCCCTCTGTCGACTTCCAGCGTCGATGGGAAAGAGCCGACCGCCAGCACTTTGTTGCTCTGCCACCTAACGGAGCTCCCGACCATCTGGGGGACTAGGTTCCTCCATGTTTCAGCGAACGACGAACCGTTGAGTCGTAGGAACAGCGAGCCCTTGGCGGTGACCAGCTCGAACTCGTTGGTCTCCTTCTGGATGGAACTGGTCGAGCGGGTGACCGCAACCGTCGCTCCTGGTTCGTAGGGCTCTCCGACGATGACCTCCCCCAGCCGCGCGTTCTCGCTGACCTGCTTTTCCTTTCCGTTTACCTTCAGAAGCATCTGGTCCCATTGATAAAGTGAATGGGGGTAGATATCCTTATCCCCCAAAGTTTACTGGCTGTTCAGGAAAGGTACAATAATCATATAGATAAGGTCACGGCGCGGGCCATCGCCGATGACCTCGCCGCCCTCCTTTCGACGGAATGTCCTCTCTGCGGAATACCTCACAATGGAGCCTGCCGGAACCCTCTCTATCCTCTTCGTCGGGGGGTGGGCCTCTGAGCGGGGAACTGATCTTCAACGATTGTTGTGATTTCTGCCAACTCGTCGACGGGAACGGCAAGGAGATCAACGCCTGTTCCACAATGACGGAGCGTTGTAAGGGGGATAGCTGCGACAACTGCGCCCGTTGTAAGAGCTTCGTTCCGGTCTCAGGCTTCGTCAACGCCGATAGGCTAGCTGCCACAAGGTCAAGGGTCGGAAACCGGCCTAGGGGCGCCAGGAAGCGGGTTCAGGGGGTTCTAAATGTCTAGCGTTGCCCCTGAGCTGAGAAAGGGCTCGATCATCGCCCGGCTGCTCTTCCTTTTCGCCATGCTGTGGTTCGCGGAGTTCGTCGCGCTGCTCCTGATCCTGTCCTCTCTGGGGGTGAACCTCTGACCGTCATAGATGGAGACTGGGAAGAGGACCATTACATCAGGGACCGCTACAACGCGGGAGTTGACCCCGGAACCATTGCTGAAGAACTGGGTAACGGCAGAAGGATAACCGACGTCACCAGGCGCTTGAAGGTCCTGGAGCGCGATGGTGAGGTCAGGAGGCGAAAGGGCAACGTGTTCACCTATGGCTATCGTTGCCTCCTGCCCCATGACCAACGGTTCTGTTTCGTTCTGAAGCCGGGCAAGAACGTTCACAAGTGCGTCGAATGCGAGATTCGCGGCACTAGCTACAGGGGGTAAGGCATGGTTTTTAAGTCAACTTTTAGGTGGACAAACTGCCTAGTCGGTCAACCCCTAGTCAACCCCCCGAGTCAACCCCTCTTTTCTGCTTGCTGGAAGAATTCGAGTCAACCCCCTGAGTCAACCCCCCCGGTTGACTCGGTTGACGGAGGGGGTGCTATCCCATGCAAAAAGTAGACCCCTCACCCACCCGCCGAAGCATCTATCACTATGCCGTCGACGGCCTAACTCCTAACTCCGGAATGTGCCCGACCAGCATCGTTAAAGCGCTATCCGAGAAGGGCATCAAGATAAGCAAGCAAGGGGTCGATAAACACCTTCGGGCCTTGGAGTCGGAGCGCTTTATCGCCCGGATCAAGGGAACACGTAACCCAGTTCTCTATACTCGGGGGGAGCGGGCGAGTATACTGGATGAACTATTATCATCCGCGAGTCAACCCCCGAGTCAACCCCTTTGCGATGGGGGTCGGAATGAACAAAATTGTTGTCAACCGGATAAAAACCCCTCCGGAGCCGTCATCATAACCGGCGAGACTCACATTGACGGACGGTTCATTTATCCGGTTCTGCGACAAGGCGATCTAGAGCACCCCCTTAAGATTAGGACCGAGGAAGGGGAGACCGTCCTGCCCGTCTTTGAGCGGACCCCTAAGCACCTGGAGAACGGAGTGACCTTCTACATGGGCCGTATCTCCCTGGAGGACGGGGATGTTAAGCTTCAGTTCTGGGACTACCCCAACGGCCAGGCTATGCACGTCTGGCCGTCCCCGGTGGAGATGCTGCCGGGTCGGGCGATGGAGTCTAGGCAGGACCTAGCGGATAGGGCTCAGAGGGCCGTCAACATCCTCTCCAAGTTCGGAGGCTGGCAATTCGGGGAGCCCAAGTTTGTAGGGGAGTTCCATCACGCTACTAACGACTCCGCGATCATGGGGAACTTCCCGGTTGGCTTTGTTCCTGCAAAGGAAACCGGATACTGGCGGGATTCGACCCCTGGCCCCGATGCCCTTGAAACTAAGGACGCCGCCCGGGCGGACGCCGTTACAAACTTCTACGGAGTGACCAAGGAGCTTCGGGCCAGCATGGCCAGTATCCGTCACGACATGGCATCGGAGAAGGCCAACGTCGAGGGATGGATGCTGGAGAACTATCGACTACTGGCAGAGTTCGGGGAGCTTCAGCACAGGGTGTTGGAGTTCGCCAACCTGGAACTTCAAAGGGAGGCCATGACCGCGATGGCCCGCCAGGGTGCTACGGCCCAGGCAGATCAACAACCAGCGGTGGACAATTCTGGAGGCATGTATCAATGAGCATTGCTGATGATCAGTTCAAGAAACTCTTAGGTATGGTTGAGGAAGGAAAGAAGGCCCCAAGGGAGCGCACCGAGGCCGAGGAGGATCAGATGGCCCTTCAGCTCTTTATCTTGGAGCATGAAGGGGAAGAGTCATTGAAGGAATATTTGGCCAACCCGACCAGGAGAACCCTGAAGGTTTTCGAGCTCCCCCCTCATCAGCGGGAGATAATTGAGCGGGCGAGGCTCGATCAAAAAGACTTTCCCAAGCCAGTATTAGGGACCATCTACGCCCCTAGGCCAGCGCAAGGGGCACAGGACGAATGCCAGGGGAGGTGTTCGATTTGAGGTTTTCTAAGCTGGCCAGTGTCATTGAGGCTGCTGGGATTCATCAGGTCCGGATCAGGAAGCGGAACTGTGCTTACTGCCATGACTTGTCCAGGAAGTACCACTGTTCCCGCTACAATGGACTCTGGGACCGATACACTAAGCGCCGGTTCGCTGGTCGGGAGGAAACAAAGGTTCCCTGCCCAGACTTCATGGCGAGGCCGGACGGCCAGATGTTCGATCCTGCGGGGGATGACTGATGGCCGCTCTTACCGTGGGTTCTCTCTTCAGCGGAATAGGGGGAATAGACCTTGGGCTGGAAAGGGCGGGTATGAAAGTTAGCTGGCAATGCGAGCATGACCCGAAATCAAAGAAACCGTTTGGAGAACAGTTCAACCAGAGGATTCTAGGACAGCACTGGCAAGGAGTGGAGCTATATGGCGACGTGTGCGAGATCGATACAGACGACCTTGAGCGAGTGGACATCATCGCTGGGGGTTTCCCCTGCCAGGACATATCCCAGGCTGGAAAAGGTGTCGGCATTTCCGGACCGCGCTCTAGCCTCTTTTTCGAGGCCATGCGAATTGTTCGGGACCTACGACCTCGGTTCGTGCTCCTGGAGAATGTTCCTGCCCTCCGGTACCGTGGACTTGGACATGTGTTGCAAGAGCTGGCCTTCTGCGGGTATGATGCGGAATGGGACATTGTATCAGCGGCCAGTGTTGGCGCGCTCCATCGCCGCGACCGGATGCTTATCGTGGCCTACCCCCACGGTGGCGGACACCTTCACGGCGAACCTCAGGAGCAGCCAGCAGAAGTTTGGCTCCAATCATTCGGTGAACCTGTCCCAGGCGGTCAGGATGTATCAGTGTTCTCCTATCGGCCGTCCGATTCCCATTCCTATCCCAAGTGGGCTGACCTCTGGGGAGCTGAACCCGGAGTTTGCCAGGTGGCTGATGGGGTTCCCGCCAGGGTGGACCAGCTTAGGGCGCTAGGTAACGCTGTGGTTCCGCAAGTGGCCGAGTTCGTCGGCAGCTTAATCGTAGAGGCCGAACGGAGGGTGGCCTAAGATGATGCATGAAACTCGGATGCTCTCCTATGGCCCCATTCCAGAAGATCTGATGCGGGAATATTGTAGGCTAATCGACGTCCCGATCCCTCGCCCGTATGTCATCGAAAAGAGGCTCTTAGAGGTAGAAGACAGAATGCGCGAGCTGAGGACGGCCGAGTTTACTTCAAGGAGGCTGGTCCAGTGAGCTATTTATCATCTGTCGAAACAAGGCATTTTCTTAAGAAGACTGTCTGGCTTTTCGACCTCTTTTTCATCCTTCCAATCCGCATGTTTGTAGGGAGGTTCCTCCGTTGAAGGCTGCAATTTACGCTAGGGTCTCGACCGACGACAAGGACCAGAACCCGGAGACCCAGCTCCGCATCCTTCGTAAGCTTGCAGAGTCTAGGGGCATGACCATCTTCCGTGAGTATGTTGATGAGGGATGGTCCGGTGCTGATAAGGGACGGCCCGGCATGATAGCTCTAAGGAGAGATGCCAAAGCGCACAGGTTCGACGTTCTCATGGCTCAGAGCGATGATCGACTATGGCGTGATACGGTTCCTTCCATCGAGTTCGTGAATGAACTCCTGGGAATGAAACCTCCGATCGGTATCGTGTTCGCCAATCAGTCCTTCGACCTGGAAGACCCGACCGGGATGACTCAATATGAGCTGTCAGCGGTGTTCTCATCGTGGTTTCGGCGACAGAATTCCAAAAAGGTCAAACAGGGCCTAGCTAGGGTGAGGGCCGAAGGGAAAACCCTCGGTCGACCGAGGGTTAACCTCGATATCGAGACGGTTATCCTCGTTCTCGAGGCAGGCGGGGTGAAATCTCGGCTCGCCGGAGATCTCCGTGTTTCGCAAGGTACAATCAACAAGTACCTACACGATGCCGGGCGGGACGATCTCGTAGGTAAGGACTACAAGAGGGCGCCCATTCTCTCAAAACGACCTGCAAAAAACCTACCCCTCGAAAACGAGGAGGAGTATATAAAGAACGAGCAAAAAGAAGAACCTGCACAAAACACCTGTTTTATGCAGGCGAGGGAGGGGCAATGAGCAAAGCTCCCCTTTCAAATCTCCTGAATGATCGCACCGGCTGGAGGTCTACATACATATTAGTTAACCTTCGGCCTCTTGCGGTCTTTGCCTCCTTGGTATCCCTCCCCCTCTTTCTAGCTATATCCTACATTCGGAGGTCTCGAAAATCACTGGTTAAACAGACTGAATGTTTCTTAGTACCCCCACTTAAACCTGGGGGTCAATCATGATCTCCAATCAAAAGGCAAAGGGCGACGTGGTAGTATTACAAATCCGTATCTCCCCCAAACAGGCTGAAAGGTTGGAGAAGATATACCGTATCTTTGGAGTGCCCAAGAGTGATGTCGCTGAAATCGCCTTAGAGGAATATTTTTCGAGAACCCAGACATACAACCTAAAGAAACTGCGGGAAAGATGATGATTAGATTCTTGTAGACTATATATGGACATATTTATGGGACAAAGGATAGGGAAATCATATGAGGGATAATATCGATATCTAGGGCATGTACCCTATGTACTGATTGATGGTTGCTATTTTCCTTGAATCGACAACATGGCTTTAAATTGGGCAGTATCGCCTTCTTCATGTACTTTTTGGGCGATGATTTTATTTGAATGGATGCTCTCATCAAAATGCTCAACCTAACGGAGAGCCGATATGATTATTGGTTTGATATGCGGCGGCCCGTCTAAAGAACGTGGTGTCTCCCTTAATTCTGCATGCTCGATAATGGATCATCTGCCTTCATTGGGATGGGGTGTTATCCCCTTCTATTGCGATACAGAGTGCAATTTTTATCAAATATCCGTCGCACAGTTATATTCGAATACTCCAGAGGATTACGATTTCAAACTCGAAAGCATAGGAAAGCCGCTGTCGCATGAAGAATTTATAAGAACGTTGAAGAAGCATAATGTCGATATCGTTTTTCCGACAATTCATGGGGCGTTCGGTGAAGATGGTACACTTCAAGAGCTTCTCGAAGTGAACGGGATACCATTTGTTGGTTCCTCATCGCAAGCCTGCCGCCTTATGTTCAACAAGCTCACTGCTAATGAGCATATGCAAAGACTCCACTATCCAACACTTCCAAATTGTCAGTTCAGCATAACTGATCCACCTAGTTCACTCATAGAAAAGATAACAAATTTTATCAAATATTATCCTGGAGACAAATATGTTGTAAAGCCCGCCGAAGGCGGATCTAGCATAGGTGTGAAGTCGGTCCTGACCATCAATGAGGCGGTAGAACATTTACAATATATATTCTCGAATAGACTTGGCAAAGATGCTATGATTGAACCTTACTGCCAAGGCCGCGAGTTTACAATTGTAGTCTTAGAAAATAATCAGGGCGAACCAGCCTCTTTGATTCCGATGGAGAGTCGGCTCATAGGCCATGATATATTGACATATAGAGATAAATATATGTTATCCAGGAATGTTGAAAACGATTGCCCAGCAAAGATGAACGATGTAGAAATAGGCAATATTCAGAGGACCGCTGAAAGACTCTTCAGAGAGTTCGACATGAGCGATTTTGCTTGTTTTGATGGATGGCTCATGCCTGATGGTAGAATCATCATCTTCGATATCAATCCAATAACTGGATTGGAGCAGTGTAGTAATTTATTCGTTCAAGGTAGTCGCATTGGGTTTACGCATAGAGATATGTTACAATACATTGTTGAGCATGCTGCAAAACGTTACGGATTGAACTGCTCTACAAATCCACGTATTAAAAATACTAATGCAAAGGAAATATATGTCCTTCTGGGCGGTAATACATCCGAGCGCCAGGTATCGGTCATGTCGGGAATCAATGTTTGGTTAAAGCTCATGCATTCGCATGACTACATTCCAACACCCTTTCTCCTTGCCCCCAACGGTGACATTTGGCAACTACCATACATCTTTGCGTTGAGCTATACAGTTGAAGAAATCCAAGAGGATTGTTCCAATGCAGAGGACATTGTTTCAAGAATCGAAATCCTTTCAAAGCCCGTGTGCAGACACCTTGGCATTCAACAACTAGGACATAAAGAACTGATGATGCCTCATAGAATGAACCTTGAATCATTTTGTAAAAAAGCTGCAAACGAAAATGCATTCGTATTTATTGCCCTCCACGGTGGCGAAGGTGAGAACGGCGGCCTTCAAGCTATATTTAATACATATGGTATAGCCTTTAATGGTTCGGATGTATGCGCTTCACACCTTTGTATGGATAAATATCGGACTGGTGAGGTGATATCCAACTTAAATGATGACATTTTAATATCGGCATCGAAGGTTATCATAAACCCTGAACATCACACATCTGTGGGGAGTGTTTGGAAAAAGGCAGTTGAAAAATTAAATACTGCCAATATATTGGTAAAGCCAAGATGTGATGGGAGCTCGACGGGAGTTGTGCATTTCAATTCTGAAACCGACTTACAATTATATTTACAGGCAATCGAAAAAGGGCAATCCACCTTAGCCTCAGGAACGTTCTCTCAACAGCCACTCGCAATAGAGATGCCTATGTGCAAAGATGATCTTATCCTAGAACCATTTATTATGACGGATAAAATCTCCATTTCTGGGTTCGATTTAACGCATGTGCCCATTACAGGTTGGATAGAGCTGACTGTCGGCATTTCGGAAGATAACGATGAATATCACTCTCTCACTCCAAGTATCACTGTAGTTGAGAAGGGGGATGTATTGTCATTGGATGAAAAATTTTTGGGTGGAACAGGGGTAAATCTCACTCCCCCTCCAGAGAGCATTATAACGTCAAGTCAAATAACCATAATAAAGAAGAATATTGAAAAGGTAGGCAGAGCTCTAGGGATACAAGGTTATGGGAGAATAGATATTTTTTTCAACAGGATAACTGGCCAGATTATGGTAATCGAAGCGAATACCCTTCCAGGCCTTACTCAAGCCTCTGTGATATTTCATCAAGCCTTCGTTGAATCTCCACCTCAAAATCCTGAGACATTCTTATCCAGCATTATTTCAGCCGGAATTAAGCGTTGAATGATTATGATTTGCAATACATAATTACGTTCTATGTTTCTTTATATTAAGATTCATCATAACATAATACTAAACCTTAGTGAGTTTTGACTTTTCTAATAGGATTTACCATCAATATCACCTCATATGGCTGTAGGACCCCTTCATTCGATGCGATATCAAAATAGATACTATATTCAGTACTTTGTTCAACACGAGGGGTTGTTAGATGGATTTTAAAACGTTCTTCTTCCATATAACGCAGACTCGTTATGACTGGAGGTCGTCGTTCAGATGGGTCAGGAATATAAATATAGTGCCAGCATATCTTCTCTCTCGATTTATCATTTACCCTCCTTTCATGTAATTTAAATCTACGATATCTTGGCCTGCCTCTTATCCATCGAATAGGTTTTTTTAATATGCTTTCATTCAATGGCTTAATATGTTGAGCCCCTACTGGCTTTGTTTCCTGATCTTCCTGCAATGACTTTTTCTTAAGAGACCAAGGCCTTATAGACCACCTAAGTATTTTTTTAATAATATTCGGTTTTGAATTTCCTTGTCTATTAAAGTGTGGATTGATGCATTGAGGGTTTTTTTCAAAAGGATTTAGGAATTTTTTAAATTTATCACTATTTATTTTTAGAAGAACATATTTGCAAAAAGCCATCTTAAATTCATAATAGTCCTGTAAGAAGTTTATTGATTGCGGAGATAACATCTGTTTATAGAGAAAATCACCTTTATCGAAATGATTAAAAACTACATTATTGGTTGCATTATGGCGCTGGGTGCTTAGCTTCTGAATATTTTCACTGCAATACACCATTATCGATATATCTGTTAATGCCGTTCTTTTTTCAAGTAAGCAAAGGACCCATAATGATCGCTTACCTACATTCCTAATGGCAAATGTTAGATCAATTTCCTTATCTGAAGGAGCATAAATTGTATCCGTATCCTCGTCATAGTTGATTCCATTTGATGAATCAGTGTTTTCTATGTCGGGCGTAGGGCAGGTAATTTTAAAATTAGATGGATTGCCAGTCGACTTCGTACTTGGTGGATTACAATGACAATCATCTTCTGTACTTTTTTTCTTACTTATCGGTTCCCTATATTTTATCTCAATGGTGGGAATTATCCATTCCCATACAGAGCCATATAAAGATATTCCTCCAATACTGATGGCAATACCAACAATAGCAGTGATGGCATCCATTAGTTCGACCATTGAATATCGAAAATGAAAAGAATAATCAGGTAATTAATAAGTTTTGTAGTTTATCTAATTTGATAAAACGCTTAAGAGTAAAACGTAAATAACAATGTCTCTGTTAGTTGTTAAAAACTAGATTCTATATCGAGAATTGAGCATTACTACATGAGATAGGTCCTACAAACTGCATTCCCAACAGCAGTTAATAAATCGTATGGGAGGCGACCATTTACTTTGGCTACATCTGCAACCGACAAATTACTATCCCATAAGGTTACAGGTTCGGAGATATCGACATCAGGAAATGAGCTTATGTCGATTGCCATTGAATCCATCATGACGCGACCAACTATCGGACAAAATTCTCCCCTCACTCTGACATTTCTTGTAACAGATGTCGTAGTAGGGTAATGGGTTTCATGGTTTACGGTAGAAGGATATCCCCCCCCATACCCAATTGCTACAATTCCTATCTTAACATCCATTAAACACCTGATGCCGTCATAGCCAACCCTATCCCCCTTTTTTAGTTTATGAGTTGATACAATCTCTGATTCAAACGCCATTACTGGTTTCAATCTTGAGGCCAATGGCGAGATGCAATTCAGAGGAGATACGCCGTAAAGTGCGAGACCTGGACGCACCACATCGTAATGTTTTTCTCTGGGAATGGAATAAATGGCTGCCGAATTGCATATGCTTCTTTTTGCACCAGGATATTCTCTTGTAAGTTCATCGAATTTTTCAATCTGTTCTCTATTCATAATGTCGTTAGGCGTGTCCGCACAGGCGAGGTGGGTCATGAATCCCATCGATTCACAATCGACTTTCCCACTATCCGTTAGGACTTGCATTGCATGTTTTATCGATTCATCGGATGAAAAACCGAATCTATTCATCCCAGTGTTTATCTTCAACCACTTTATCCCTAGCTTATGACAAAGATACCCATTTTTTAATAAGGCGATTTGATAATCGTTGTGAAAAACAAGAGAAACACCTAAGTCGGATGCTTCCTTTAGTTCCTCAAGAGAATAAACACCTTCAAGCAATGTGATGTTAACCGGCTCTATACCGGTTTTTACTACTTCTTTTGCCTCGGCAATTGAGTTTACTCCAAAAGAGTTTATTTTGCCTCTTAAAAAACTGGATATTTCCCCAATGCCATGACCATATGCATTATTTTTCACTATCGCCATGACATCAGCGTTGGTATTTGCCCTAATTGCTTCAAGATTTCCAATAAGATTTTCTTTCGATAATTTACAATGAGCGATCATTCTACCTAAAACATCAATAGCATAATTGGTTCGTATCCATATATCTTTCTGAATTAGGGTGCTTTCCTAAGAACTCAAATCCATGGCCCATGTTTATCCAAACCAATATTTCACCCTCTTGTGAAAATAAGGCTCAACAAATGGTTGATATTCTGAATAACGCCATATTATTTTATCGACCAAATGGAGATACTATGGCGGCATAGGGGCAGTTATCATGGATTCTACAAAGCAAGCGGTAATCTCCATTTCGGAAATCTCCAAGGAGATCATCGCCAACGGGTTGGTTGGCAGCAGGATATTGAAAAGCACCCCCGATAATGAAAGATACAACAATATAGTACCGCCGGCGGTCGCTGAATATAAGATACGATTTGAACAATCCCCTGAAAAATATTTAGAAACGCTGCTCTACGCGTACCTGGCTACGAGGTCCGTAACAGTAGACTTTGAAGCAGAGGGGATGCCATTCTTTGGTCGTGTAGTTCGTGCGTATGTTTGGGCGGCCATCACTCCTAAATATCCAAAAAAAGTAGAGGTCAAGGTCAGCCACTTTCCCCAATTATACGTGCTGGTTGGCGATTTTGGAGTAAAGTTCGGGTTCGACTATGGATATAATGTTCCAGAGGACAAACGGTCGGTGACCATCGTCGCAACCGATAAGGATGCTTCGGACCAAGTATATCGGGCCCTGAGCATGGATCATGACCTGGGGTTCTATCCTAAGGACGATAACTCGATGAAAGAGGAACGTCCTGGCATAGCCTACAGGCCTGAAAGCGTTGAGGACTTGAGAAGTCATTGGTCTAGGGACGTTCATATCATGAAATGGTTCCCCGCGGACAGCGTTCCCGAGGACATCCAAGAAGAGATTTTCAAGACCTTCGATCTGCTTCTCCCTTTGTTTAAGATAGTGAGCTCTCATAGAGGCGACCCACCTGCGAACTATATTGTTCAACTTGAGGAAAAGGGAAGAATCGAGAAACCTCCAGAAATTCCTCCAAGAAAGGAACCTGTGCAGCGACAGTTGAAAGAGATGTATGGGCTTGAGGATTTTTGCATAGAAGCCGGCTATTCCAGGGAGCGAGCTGAAACGTGGTTACGTGCCCTCAGCAGAAAGCGACAGGTCATATTCCAGGGCCCTCCAGGCACTGGGAAGACCTTCCTTGCTAATAAGCTGGCCAAACTAATCATCTCCGACTCCGATGGTCTCACTGAGACCATACAGTTCCACCCATCGTTCGCCTATGAGGACTTTATAAGGGGCTTGCGGCCTAAATCAGGCCCTAACGGCATCTCTTACGAACTTGTGGATGGTCAGTTCCTAAAGTTCTGTTCCAAGGCTAGGAAGAGGAAAGGACCGTGTGTCCTCATCATCGATGAGATAAATCGAGCGAACCTCTCAAGGGTTTTCGGCGAGCTTATCTATCTTCTCGAGTACCGGGAAAGGGAGATACCATTGGCTTCTGGGGGCGAGATGTTCTCGATCCCGAATAACGTGCTCATTATAGGGACAATGAACACAGCGGACCGGTCCATCGCGCTGGTCGACTATGCGCTTAGAAGGAGGTTCGATTTCTTTAGGCTAGAGCCTGATTATGGCCTCCTGGAGAAGCGCTTGAAGGATCAGGGGCTCCCGTCGGAAGCTCTCATCAGCGTCCTCCGAGAGATCAACGAGTCCGTCATCCGTGACCCAAACTATTCCCTGGGGATTTCCTACTTCATCAAGGATGTGAATAACCTGAAGCGGGACATCCAGGACATTTGGACCGGTGAGATAGAACCATTATTGGAGGAGATTTTCTACGATGACCTGGAAAGAGTGAACCCATACAGGTGGGCCACCCTTTCGAAAACGACCTTAAAGGAATGGAGTGTGTGATTGCTCCTTGGCTAAGGTGCTTACGATTGACGAGGGAAAACCACTCATCATACCGAAGAATGAGCTCGATGAGAGGTTGGCTAACTCATTGTTCCAGAGATATGGCAAGATAATATCAATCGAATTCCCCAGTATCGCTACTCGCGGATGCTACATCCTGAGATCTACGAACTACATCGGCAATCTGAGCATAGGGAGAGATCTGATAGTTCGAATGGCCCCCAAGGTCCCCATACATGATATATTTCGGATGCTGGAGTATGCGTATGGCCTACAGCCACTTGATGGGAGGGTGAAGGTTGATCGGCTCGACGAGCTCTATGAGCACCTGGCCTTGCTGCTAGCAAGGATGGTAAGGGATAGGGTAAGAAAAGGCCTATACCAAGGATATGTTGTCAAAGAGGACGCTTTGCCCTACTTTAGAGGTAGGCTCTCGATTCCCATTACGATTCGAAACGAGATGAGAGGAGCTCCTTGGATCGGTTCTGAATATGAAGATATTTGCACTGACATCGAGGACAATCGGATCTTGGCTTGGACGCTCTATATCCTTCCAAGGCTGTATATCGAACGGCCAGATGTTATACACGAGGTACGAATGGCCTACCATGCTCTCGCGGGCAGCGTAACGGTCAGGCCAATAGGGGCTCAAGTGCTGATAGGTCGGTCATACTCTCACCTGAACGAGGACTACAGACTAATGCATTCCATCTGCAAGTTCTTCCTTGATAACTGTGGTCCGACAATGGCCTTAGGGCCTAACGAATTCGTTCCATTCCTTGTTAACATGCCATTATTGTTCCAGAACTATGTCGCCGAATGGCTGAAGGCCAATATGCCTAAAGGTTGGGTCGTACATGAGCAGTGTCCTTTTCGTGTCCCGCTTTATGGGACCTTCCACATGGACATGGTAATCACGGACATAACGAAAGGACCACTCCTAGTGCTGGATACAAAGTACAAGGACGGAGAAAAGCCTCAGGCAGCAGACATACACCAGATGGTCTCATATTCACATATGGCCGGTGTAAAGAAGACCGTTCTGGTCTATCCATCTGATGTAAAATTTTCAAGGCTGAACGTTAATGGCATAGGCATCGATGGCTTATCCTTTGACATTAATAAAGAACCTGATGTTGCTGGCCAGGAATTCTTATCAAAAATCCATATTCTCATGGGCCATTAACTCCTCAACCGTCTAGACTTCGCAACAACTCAAGAGGTCACAGAGGAAAGCTGAAGAATCTCCGTGTCCGCATCGTGCCAGCAGCCATTCTCATTCTTGTCGTGTTGGCCTACGGGCGGAATTTTCTGACTAATAAACCAGCGGCCACAAAGTAGGGGTCCGGTTTTTTAAGTGCAAGGGGGGTCGAAACGTGCTAGGGCAAAAAGACTTCTTTTTGACCGCTCATTTTCGGAGATTTTCCTGGCTCCCCGTCTTCGTCCGGCTCCTAGCGGTCCTCGCCTCCTTTGTTTCTCTTCCTCTCTTCCTAGTCCTCTCCTACATCCAAAAGTCCAATGATTCATTGGAGAAATCTGTCGAGACTGTTTTACTTCCCCCTTTAGTGAGTACCAAACCGGGAGGTAAGTTATGATCTCCAATCAGAGGGCAAGGGGCGATGCGGTGGTATTACAGATCCGTATCTCACCCAAGCAAGCTGAGAGGTTGGAGAAGATATATCGCATCTTTGGAGTGCCTAAAAGTGATGTCACCGAAATCGCCTTGGAAGAATACTTTTCGAAAAACCAGACCTTTAATCTAAAAAGGATTAGAGAATTAGAGAAAATGAACGATGATACAACAGATGATCCCAATATCAACACCATTCTTCCCTAGTTCCCTTCTCCGCGATTATACATATCGTTCGTCAAATTCCAATCATTTTTTACCAATAAGCTCAGCAGGAAATATTTGATTTTCTGAAATAAATTAGCTTTATAAAATGATATTCATATGTAGGGTCTGGGAAGAAGAGAAGGTCATTCGCCAGATTTCGGAAAATGAGTGCTGAACTAGCGAATGCTTTGATTCCCAAATGGTGGAAATATGAAAGGCATTGAAATAGTGAAAACTATGGCGGCATTTCTAATCTTGGCATGCCTGATTGTGCCGGGAGTGGTCCTCGCCCAGCCAGTTAGCCAATCAAGTAGTGCTATGTCTGCAGATGAAAAGGCAATCTTATCGGAGAAGCCGATTATCAAGTATCAAGATAAGCCAACATACTTACTGGGCCAATCCGAAAACACAGACAATATCATCAAGGGCCTCAAGATTGGAACATCTAAGGTTCAGCCAATAACCGCGACAGATTATAAAGCACAGATTGCGCAAAGTAAAGGCGTAGTTGTAATTGATGCGAATTATCTGCGCAATCTCTCGCAAAAAGAAGCAATCGCGACGATACGGGAAATACTTGTTACTGGTACTCCAGTAATATTTTATGGCATCGTGGATGATTTAATTGAAAAGGTAGGATTGACCATAGATCATGCCAATTGGCCTGTGTACAAGAATGCTACAGTTTCCGGCATGATGTACTGGCCCACAAACAAATCAGTAAAGTCATGGTCGAGTGTACTTGAAGCGGACTCGATTAAGATTAAGGATCAATTGAAGGCCTACAGAGTTGCTGATCTATATGATTGGGCTAATGGGCTGCTTCAGTCGAGTAATGTAGAATATGGACCAATTACTGCAAGATCCATGAGTGACTTTTATCAATATGCGACGATGAGGAACTCTGCGTCACAATATCCATATGGTAAGGGTAATGCGGATGTATTTTGCAGGAAATATATAACTGAATCAAACCCTTCGGTGGATTGGTACGTTTATACAAATGAACTGTCTATCACACCGGGAAGGGCTCTGGGATGGTCAAACGAGTGGTACAATTATAAGTTGACGAATTCAGATGACGTCGATTATCTATCCAGCCATTCAAATGATATGATGTATAGCTATGGGCCACAGGGCACACAAACCGGTGGAACGGTTTCTGTCTCTCTTGGAACGGGGGGCCCCAGCTATTCGTATTCGTATGCTATCCCTAGCGTAAGAGTTGTGTGTCTGTGCGTACCTGGTGATGATTATGCACGTTGGGATCATTTTTGGGATAACCCATCGAACAATGGTGCCTCCTCACAAACAAATTGTGAGCAGCCGGGGTGGACAGTTCAGGTGCCTCAGGGAGGATCTACCTTTGTCGACGAAAGAGTAGAGTTCCAGTTTGCCGACTACGTCTTCGGGTACTATACCATGCATAACATACCAGACGCTTGGGTGACGGGCTACTTTGGTCCAGGGGCGCCCTGAGAAAACTTCTCTGGAAGGTGAGAGCTTCAAACCTTTTCATTTTTTTCATCTCATTAAATGCCCCAGTTTTTGGATAACACTCAAATGCTGATGGCAATTCTCTCGTTATTGCTAATAATCACTATCGGGGCGATTTATTATATTGATGGATCCCATATAGTAATTCGAGTATCATGAACGTAAATACGGTGGGGAAGAGTGCTCATGCCTGGAAAAATAATCGCCTACTAATGGCAGTGACATTAGTAGTATTATTTCTGGCGGGCTTTTACTATGGTGGGGGATGGATATCCGAACCATA
The DNA here is from genome assembly GCA_033485155.1 of Methanomassiliicoccus sp. Classification (NCBI taxonomy): domain Archaea; kingdom Methanobacteriati; phylum Thermoplasmatota; class Thermoplasmata; order Methanomassiliicoccales; family Methanomassiliicoccaceae; genus Methanomassiliicoccus; species Methanomassiliicoccus sp. The sequence continues at coordinate 417,322 of JAWQJJ010000002.1, read as the reverse complement.
TGGCTCCTGGTCATTGAAGGTCGTCCTGTTCTTCTTCGCTTCAGTAATGGCGGTTGGCGCGATTATCGTCCTCCGACGATCTGTTGCAAAGAACATAAATCTAGAGGCAATGGAAAGGAACATAGCTAATCGGAATCTAGGGGTGGCTGAGTCCTGTTTTGTTAGTTCAATATTAATTGCAGCGATCTTGCTAATGTTCACGAACTCTATCGATCCTATAGATTCTGTGATGTATGCCCTGTACGGAGGAATGCTCGTCACATTAGCATTCGGTATTGCCCTGACATGTATCTTTGTGGCATCTACCCTGCAGAACAGTATACGCTAGATTAACTCAATGCTAGAGGTTAAAAAACGGTGATGAGGTGTACTGATAAGTAGATGAAATAAGGTAAACTATTGGTCTTGAGAAGGCAACGGTAGCTATCTGGAGAGTAGTCTTCTAGTGTGGTTACCGCCCCTCTGATACCTTTTTTAGTTCTAATGGATTTGATGGATTAGGAAGTCTGATTCATGAATAAAGGTCCTTGTTTACTCCAGTCAACACTCCTTAGTAGTCAATACTGGAGCTAGTTATCGTTCATGGTCCAAACTATGAATTATGGGCACCTTACCTTCATAATAATATATTTATAATTATACTCACATCAGCTATTTAGTCATTTACAGATAAATGATGGCACAACCTTAGGATATTTTCAAGTTATTCCTATCTGGCGATGTCCAAACTTAGGAACATCACCAAGAGGGTTCGGAGTAAGCTCAAGAACCTCCGCGCCCGCATCGTGCCAGCCGCCATCCTCATTCTTGTCATGATGGTTCTGGCTGTTAGCTTTGTGACTGACACGGCATCGGCCGCGACCTCGGATCAGGAGATAAGAGTGGGTGCTCCGATAATCACCTACATTTTCCTAGCCGTGGCCGTAGGTTGCCTAATCCTCTGGAAGCTCACCGAGGAAGCGCTGTTGCTGTACGGGCTGTTCATCTTCGCCGCTCTGGCCCTAGTGACCTATTACTTCTGAGGTGCGAAGATGGATGGCACAAAGATTGAGATGGAAACGACCGGGGATGTCTCCAAGCCTCGTAAGGCGTGGAACGGCAAGCATTCCAGGATTACGGTCCTGGCCGCTGTCCTGGGGATCATTGGCGCTTTCCTATGCCTCGCCATAGTGGCGCCCCCTACGATCCAAGCGGCCTCATGGGAGGACGCTGTAATAGCTGGCGCCGTAACCGGCGGTACCATCGGAGCTATCGGAGGTTCAGCTGTTCCCGGCGTCGGTACGCTTGCGGGAGGGATGATAGGTGTTGCTATCGGTGCCTCAGCTGGTGCCATCGGTTATATCATCGGTGGATGGGGTCAAGACAACACCGGAGAGAGTGCCGCAGCTCTGAGTAAGTGGCTGGCTAACGACCAGCGCAACGAGACATATTCCAAGCTGGTCTTAACCGAGACTAACGCGAGGAACGTCGCAGAGCTGGCCCAGAGATCCGGAACCTTTTACCAGCGCAGCGCCTACTATGCCGCCTCTCAGCTGTACGCAGATCAAACCGATAACGACCAAAGCCACATTTACAACGCTGATTATGTGCTGGACAAGTCGCACGTATCGGATGAAATGGTGGGCTCCGTCGCTGGTTCCTACGCTGTGACTAACAAAGTTCTGAGACAGCTGGATAGCGTAGGAAGCGGATACATCGGAGACTATTCTAAGAACTCTATGAGCGTCGGCGTTCAAACCTTCGGTATGAGCCAGAACACCGCGACGACATATGATAACCAGCAGTATGTTAGAATGCTCTCCTTCTGCAACACCCCAACGGGTAAGTATGTCTGGCTTAACGAAACGGACACCATGATCTTCTGGAACCTGGGGAACACGGCCCAGACGGGTAACGTCGTGATAACTTCGGCCTCCGGAGATGTGGTTTACAGTCAGGCCATTACCCTTACCGCCATGTCCGGCTATGCCCTGGACCTGGGAACCGTTGACGGCTTAGACTCCGGCCGGTTTAACGTCCAGCTTCCATATAACAGCTGGATCTGGACCGCCAACGCTGCCGAGGACTATTCTGGTTCGGGAGTTGTGGCGCCTGGGATAGCCGTTTACACTAAGACGAATGACGGCCTGGTGTTCTCCTGGGGATGGGCCATGTTGCCCGCAGATCAAGGATTCTCGACCTCCGGCGTCTGGGTGTTCTATCAGAACTACCCCTGGAAGCAAACCGGCATAGAAGACCGCTATACAAACAAGGGTTACCCATACCTGACGTTCAACTATCCAGACGGCTCACACACCTTATCGACTGATAGGGTAAGCCTTCAGCCCATGATTGAGGCAATCTGGAACGTTAGCCGCGCATGGAGAACGGTCACGTACGGCGCAGCCCTGGCCGGTCAGACCGCATATCAGGTGTTGCTGGATAACGGGGGAGTGGGCACCGATGGCACCTCGCCGGATGTGCTGTATCCTCCGACAACGATCGTAATGCCAGATTACGACCAGCTAAACAACATGACCTCTCAACAGCTGCTAAGCATCTATTACGCCTACCTAAACCAGCTCAATAGCACGTTCCAGAATCACACGATTATGTCACCGGCAACGGTGAACGTATCGACTGATTCCTTCGACTTGCTGGTTCGGGGAACGGTGACATACAATGGCGTTGAGGTCATCGGGAATAGTACCCCGTTCACCATCTACACCACCCTCGAAGGGTTAGACCTGGAAGTAGGTAAAACGGTGGAGCTGGATAGCACCGGATACATCATTACCTGGGCTAACGGGTATGACTCTCTGGCCGACTATATCGCCTCAAAGGGGAACGTCCAGGAGCCAAACATAACCTACCATGACGTAGGCATTGGATGGGCGATCCATGTTGACGAGATAGCGTATGAAAACAAGCTGGTTGCCAGTCATACGCTGACCGTCGATAAGCTGGAAACCTACGTTCCCCCAGATCTACCGGAAGAATCTCCCCTGCCCCAGATCGGAGATGTCGTGAGCGACCCCGCCAACATTTGCCTAGTGGTAATCATCGTTGGCGCTATCTGCCTAGTTGCTGGCCTGGTCTTCGATTATCAGACGTTGACCATTCTGGGCATTGTGGCTATAGTGATAGCTGCGGCCGCCTGGTACCTTCTGACAAACCCGCCAGACCTAGGACTCTGGACCCTAGCTCACACCCCGGAATACCTACACAGCTGGTGGAGGTAAACCCCTGAAACCTTTTTCTTTTCTTTCTCGAGGTGAACCATGAAGCTACATTCTCTAATTTCTCACAGACGTTCAAGGAAGGCCCTTCTAGGCATCGTAGCGGCCCTAACCGTGTGCCTAGTCGTCCTAGCGGCTCTACCCCCTGCTAGCGCCGTTTATCCGACGTCCCTCGTTGAATCAACGTCCTACAACTACACCGGCCTTTACAGCAGCCTCGCCCTAGACCAACAGGGACAGCCCCACATAGCCTATTACACCGGGACCACTGGATTACATTACGCTTCAATGTCCGGGGGAGTATGGAGCTATGTAACCATTGATAGCGCATCGGCGACAGCTGGAAAATACCCCTCGCTGTGCATCGGTTCGGATAACGTGCCCAAAGTGGCCTATATCACCGACAACACGATTCGATACGCCTATCTGGACGGCTCCACCTGGATAACGTCGAACATTACGACCGTTGGCACCGCCGACCGATGCGCTATGGTCCTGGACCATAACAATAACCCATATGTGGCATACAAGGACGTTAGCACCTCTGGCCGATGTGTTAAGTGTGCCCATTGGACCGGCTCGACCTGGAGCCTTGAACTAATCCAGGATGGGGTCGCTAACGTTTGCGCTGGACTGAGCATAGCCCTGGACAGCAACGGAAACCCCCATATCGCTTATTCGGGGCCATTTGTAACCGGCTATAAGGCCCTGGTCTACTACGCCTCGAAGTCATATGGCGTTTGGACCTACCAATCTACTGGCGTCTATTGCTATGCGCTCCAAAGCGGGAGCTATTATGAACAATGCTCTGGAGTTAGCCTGGCCATAGGCTCCGATGACGTGCCCCGTATAGCCTGCGCCAGTCCTGGCGGTACCGGATGCACCTATCTCTATTACAATGGAGCCAGCTGGACCTCTCAGAGCATAACGACAACGAACTTCGCTACACCCTGCCAAATCGCTCTGGATTCCAGCAATAACGCCTATGTTGTTTTCATGGCATCGTCATCGATCGGTTTCCAGATCGCCACAAATGCCGGGGGGAGCTGGTCCGTAAAAGTGGCCACGACGTTTTCCTATGTCGGAGGGGATAACTACGCCGGGACCATCGGCCTAGCAATAGATCCATACGGCTTGGTCCATCTGTCTTACCCTTCATCGCAACAGATGAGATACGCCGCCCCGGCCCATTGGAGCCCTTCCTTTTCGACCAGTCCAGTAACTACGGCGACCGTTAATCACGCCTACACCTACCAACCTAGCCTTAACGAGACTGGCACGATAACGGCCGTTACTAAGCCTTCCTGGCTCACCTGGGACGGCTCCAGACTGACGGGAACGCCTAACGCTCTGGGCTCATTCACCGTTTCCTTAAGGGGAGTGTCCACCGCTGGCATGGGTTTCACCGTCCAGACTTTCGACATAACGGTTACTGGATGGCGTCCGGCATTCACCACCAACGCCCCGAATACCCTGATAGCTGGCCATACCTATCATTACACTGTGGGGGTCAATGAATCGGCCTCTATCACTGTAATGGATAAGCCTAGCTGGATGGACTGGCAGAGCGCCAATAGTACCTTCTGGGGAACGCCCACGGTACCAGGGAGCTATTCGCTCTCGATACGGGCAACATCAACGAATGGCCTCATGTCGGCCTGGCAGAACGTGACCATTGCAGTAAACCAATGGGCGCCCAGCTGGACCTCCAGCCCTAGCTACATGGCCACGGTAGACCACGCCTATAGCTACCTACCGACCACAAACGAAACGGCAACCCTAACGGCGCTATCTGTCCCGTCCTGGATGACCTGGGACGGTACCATTCTAAGCGGTACCCCGGACACCTCGAAAATCGGCGCCTGGGCTGTGTCGCTGTCGGCCGCTGGTCCGGGAGGACTGACGGCATATCAGAATTTCACCGTCACCGTTTACGACCGGGAACGCTGGATGCCTATGGTTTCCAGCTCCCCGGCCGATACGATAAAGGTGGGGGAGCCATACAGCTATCACCTAACGGCCAACGAAAGCGTTTCCATCGTCTATTCTGGGTCGCTGTGGCTCACCTGGAACCCGGACACCATGACCTTAGAGGGAATGGCGCCAACCAGCCCCCAGACCGCTCATATCAGCCTGGGGATAACGAGCATATCCGGCACCCTGACTTATTGGCAGAACTGGACGGTTTCGGTTACGGCCGACCCCCCGCAGATCGAGAACCCGCCTCAATCGGGAACTCAGCAATCGGGTAGCTCATACAGCTATTCGTTTGGTGGCTCTGGATGGGGGAGCGCTGCTAACCCCGGCCCCCTCCGCTTGAACGTGCCCAACGCTCCGGAATGGCTCCATTATGACCCCGAGAACGGTACCGTATGGGGAACGCCCTACGTCCCTGGAGACTATCCCGTTACTGGCATAGTCACCAACCAAACGACCGGCTTAAGCAATCAGACCGACTGGGTTATCCATGTGCCAGCAGATCCTCCGGAGGTCACTAACGACCACACCAACACGACCACCGGCGAAGGGGGCATAGCTCAGCCTCTTGATATCATCTGGACGGGGGAGCAATACGGGTATGTCCTCAACGTGAACCCCGCTCGATGCACCGTGACCATAACCACGAGTGCCAGCTGGCTAACCTACGACGCGACCAATAGAACGGTTAAGGGAATGACCCTAACCGCTGGCACCTGGAACGTTAGCGCCGCTGTATATGACCCACTGACGACCCTAACCAGTTATGCAAACTGGACCATTGAGGCTATAGCCCCGCCCCCGGTCATATCCTCGGCCGCATCGTTCCACATCCTGACTAATGGGTATTGGTCCTACACACTGGTCTATACTCCGTCGAATGGGATTGTGAACATTACCGGCCTACCGTCCTGGATGATCTACTATGACCAGCTGCACACCTTTAGCGGGACGCCAACCCAAGCTGGTACCTATGCCCTCCAGGTGACGGTGACAAACGCAACGTCCGGAATTCAAGCAACCCAGACCGTAACCGTCTATGTGGACGACGACGCCCCCCAGATATTCGCTAACCCGCTCCTTAAGGGTCAAGAGAGAACCCTGTATCGCTGGACCGCTTCGGCCGACCAAGCGGTTACCTGGACCCTCACCACTGACGCCGGTAGTTGGCTGACCATCGGGAGCGATTCCGGCCGATTGAGCGGGACGCCAACTAAGGCCGGTTCCTACCACGTCACCATAACGGCCACGAACAGCCGGGGGATTTCCTCCAGCTATTCCTATGATCTGACCGTCGAGTCATATGGGACAAATGGCGGGAACAACGGAGGCTCGAACAATACTAGCGGGGGAAGCATAACCCTGCCTGGCGGTATCACCATACCGACCGGAGGCAATGCCAGCTATTCGACCACTATGAGCGGTTCGGTCCTCGCTCTCTTCCTGATCATAATCATCCTCGTCCTGGTGGTTATGGCCAAGCGTCGGAAGGGGGGCAAGAGATGAGACTGGCACCGACGCCCGCCGATGTTCGAGGTCCAGGAAGTGAGCGAAAGAAAACGGCAACCGTCGTAACGTTAGCCTTGCTGGCTACCCTTTTCCTTTCTCTTTCCCTTGGTGCTGGGACAGCATCGGCGACCACGCTTAACGGCTGGTCCTCGCACACTGGGCCAGACTATGAGCTGTATATGGCTAACTCCGACAAAGTAGGGCCTTACGAGCTGGTAGAGCTGATTAACTACGATGTCCACGCCATAACGCTCCAGCTCTGGCAGGTCAACGGCTCAATGATCCAGTCTGAGAGCGTGGACCCGGCCAGCTCTAAGATCATCGAGCTGGATTATGGGTCGGTCGATTGTCGCATTGATGTCGTGAACTCCTACTATGGCCTGGAGGGGAGCTATAACCGATACCATTACTATGAGATGCTGCCCCAGGTGAGTGATAACGGTAACTGGGGATTGAGCCCTCCGACGTCCGAGGATTCGGCCAAGATATATTCGGCCGATGATGTGGCCTCAATGCTGACCAGCGCATTCCTGGAGAACATCGTTCAGACCGCCATCGCTCTTTCCATCGGCGTCATCGTCGGAGCGGCGATTAAGCACGTTACCCGGTTCTGGAGGCCGAAGGACTTCCTTTCGATGGGCATCTTCTCCCTGGCCGGAGCTGACGTGTTCTTTAACCTCAGTCCGTGGGGCTGGGTGTGGTCCATAGTATTCGTGGTCGGTTACATCCTGGGCTTCATGCTCCGGCCGATCGACAGCGCAACCCCGCTCACCGTCGACCCCCAAGCTAAGACGTTCTGGTTGATTCCTGAAGCGGTCTATTGGCCGAAGGATACCACCGGATGCTGCATCCAGGACCAGACCAATCGGGCCCTGTTCAAGCGCCTGGTGTTCGGGATCCATCACCGACTTGAAACGGACGTGGGCATTACTTCAGACTGGACGGTTGTGGCTCAGAAGCCAGGCCGCGCCACAAGGATGAAGTTCCGTATGTTCGTGGTCGAAAAGACCGAGCAGCTGGAGACCATACGAAAGGGCTGGATTCTGAAGTATCGGGAGATAACCACGCGGTTCAAGATCGGTTATGCCAGCAGGATCAGCCTTATCGAGTTCCTGGTGGACATCAACAATTATTACCGCATCCAGGACCAGCACGAAGACAAGGCTTCCAGGCTGGCCGAGCTGGAACTGCGCCGGAGGACCGACGCCGCCGACACCGCAGCGAGGTATCACGAGATGGCCATGCAAGTATCGCCCCTCCAGGCTCCGAAGAAAATCTTTGCTCGATACAAGGACGCCACGCCGCTTATCGAGACTCCCTGGCACACCTTCAAGATGAAGGATACGACCGCGACGATAGCGCCGGTCCAGGTCAAGCGAGAGAGCGAACAGAGAACAGAGCTGCTGAACGATAAGGAACCGGAGCAAGCGGAGGAAGAGGAACCGAGGGAGGGAAAGAATGGGTCAGATTAGGACGGCCGATGTTATCCAGAAGCTCCACTTCGATAGGGAGCTGCTGGAGCCTGGCCTACTTCAGTCGATGTACCAGGATACCAAGGTGTTCCTGCAATTCACCGATCTGGTAGAGAACCAACTGAAGATACGGCATGCCAAGCTGGAGCAGACGGTAGAGGCGTTCCAGGTCCACGCCGGACGACTGGCCGAGACCAGGGAAGGGAAGCATTACCTGGACATCGACGGGCCGGTCGATGAGGTGTGCAGGGTAGCGCTTCAGTTCTCGAAATCTCTCCGGGCTCAGGATCTCATTGAACGGAACGAGCAAGCCCAGACCGATCTGGAGATGCACAGGGTGTTCATCGAGACTCACGGACTAAAGGGAGGATTGGATGAAGTGAGGAAGATCTACAGCGACGACCCCACGCTGTTCGCGCTGATGCTGTCCAGCGCGACATCCTTAGCCAGCAAGAAGGAAGCACAGAACAGTTTGAGCCCCCCGAGGTGATGGCGACATGGAACCTTTCGACCAGCTGATGCAGGGGGAGATACTGCCCCGGACGGTACCCCCTGCCGTCAAACCCCTTTCCATGCCTCGTATCGGGTTCAACATCTCCGGGGGGTACCTTCACACCTCGCAGTTCATCCACCCCTACGACGGCCTTAAAAACCTCACGGAAACGGCTCTTAACGGGCTGATGCCCCCCATGCCTACCTGGGAGGAAGTGAAGCTAAGGCATCTCGTAATCGTTGGCGCTATGGAGTCCGGGAAGACCTCCTACGCCCGAGCCATCGCTAAGAAGGTTGGAGAGAGGTACAAGGACTACAAGGTAAACACCATCTTCACCGATGACATAGAAACGGCGCTGGATAACATCAACAAGGACCCGGTGCAGCTCATCATCATTGACGACGCGGTGAAGAAAGGAAGCTCACGCCAGGGCATGAGCAATAAGCGTAATCTGGACATTGGTAACTTCCTGGAGATCAGGCACGTTTACGAGCGAGTAGCGAAGGTCAAGACAGGTATCGTTGTCGTCGTCTATCTCACTCAGCGTTTCAAGATGCTGGATATAGTGTTCAGGTCCGGGCATATCCTGATTTTCAAGTCCACCAGCACTGACGCTAACGACGAGAAGCTGATGAAAGAATACGTGACCGGCGCTGCTTACGCCGAGCTTGGGAAGATCAGTTACAGGATGTTCCTCCAGCATGACAACAGCGCGAAAAGTGATTCCATCGTAGCTATACCCATTGGCGGGGATGCCTATGGGAACGACCGGCCGTGTGGACGGTTCCACCTGGATTATGTGTCTCCGGATGCCTACCCACTTGTCAAGATAGGGGAGCGGCCAGACGGGGATGTGGAGTTCTTCTTTGACAGGGAGATTGCTCTGGCGGATTTGCTGAAAGAGAAGAACTGGAAGAAAAAGGCCAGAGCTTACTTCCTCTCAGTACGGGAGCCGGACCTAACTCAATCCGAGATCGCGCTGAAAGTGAAGTATGCGAATCAGGCCCAAGTGAGTAAAGCGATAAGCGAGGTCCGGGGCGAGATATGTCGGCGGTCCGGTTTGGAGTTCGAGAAGTATATGGAGGCCAACCTGCTGAGTAGAGGCTTTGAGGCGAGGCGGCTGGGCGGGGATAGAGAGCCTGATATCTTAGCCACAAGTCCGAAAGGGTTGAAGTCGGTCTACAGCTGTAAATGCCTAGACTTCGATAAGCCGTACCGGATGGCGGTACGGGGCGATCAGGGAATGAACCCCGAGCTGAAATATATCAGCGACCCGGAACACAAGGACGCCGCACTTTACCTCTCGGTCTACAACTTTCACGTCCGGGACATGAAGTCTTACCTGATCGACCTCGATAAGCTAGGGGAAGTCATCGAGATACCGGCCGATCTGAAGGAAATCAAATACTAAACCCCTTACTTTTCATCTCATTTTGGTGCGCTTTTGTCCTCCTCAGACTCCACTCCCCTCCCAGAATAAATCGTAGAATAAGTCAACCCTAGAGTACCTATAGCGGTTGAAATTATTCATCGGCCGATCGTCTGGTTAGTTATCGGACTTGGTAACAAATACAACGCTAGAAATCGGGAAATTATTCATTTTTCAACTTTATCATAAAATGTAAAACTAGCTAGCCAAAACTATCTGGAAAAGATTTCTTAACAGATAGAATGAATACATTTTGAATAATCTTGAATATTCTTATCTGGACACGAATCGTTATAGATATTATTTAATCATAGAATATCGATATTAATACTATAAGTATATTCTTTATACGATATTAATGAAGGTCAACAATCGTGGGGAAATGGGCGTCGGAACGATGATAATTTTCATCGCTGCGGTCCTAGTATCAGCCGTCTCTGCATCCGTTCTCATAAGCACCGCCAATGTCGTTAGAGAACAGGCCACAGAGACGGGGAACGAAGCAATAACGTCAGCGTCTACCGGTTTTGTTCTCGACTACATCTATGGCGACGTATCTCATAACAGAGTAACTGACCTTTGCGTGTACCTCAAGCTTGCTCCTGGAAGCGCCTCTATGGATGTTACTGGAACTGTTGTTTCTGTTACCATTTCTGCGGGCGGTGAATCCATGAGCGCCGATTTGGTTTTAGATCAGACAAACACGGTAATCCTCAATGATAGGGTTGAGTTCATCATAAGCGGCTTATCTATTCCTCCATCATCCTCGATCTCGATCGATCTGATTCCGGCACATGGATTCACATGTTTTGTGACATTCACGACACCAGATGTCATGACTGAAGGAATCATGTACTTCAGGTAAGTCTGATCTCGACTTATCATTCCAACTTTTTTTAATTAGCTAGAGGATTAATGATGGCCGCGGCAAAGTTTTCGCCACCCTAGTGTATGCGCATTCCAAATTATTATTGAATAATACTACATTCCATCAGCAAATGGTGGAGTGATTCCCTGATGATTATTTCTGATGAACCTTGTAATGAGATAGATCAAGATGCTTTTGGATATAGCGATCTTGCCAACAATTTAGCATTGGGTATAACTAAGATGGATATCAGGGAAGGGTTTGTCATTGGAGTTCACGGGGCCTGGGGTTCTGGTAAAACAACTTTTCTACGTTATATCGAGCATTATTTAAGTAATAATAAAAAGAAGCAAGTAACCATCGCTCATTTCAATCCTTGGTGGTTCTCAGGCTATCAGGACTTGACTTATCGCTTCTTCGAGATGCTCCGTTCTCAGATATCGTCAAAATGGGGTAAAAAGTGGAGAAAACTCAATGGGTCTTTAGCATCATTTGGGGAGGCTGTGGCTTCTGCTCCAATAAATGGGGCAGAGTTGGCTGGAAATATCCTAAAACTAGCTTCAAGTAAAGGCAGAGATTTAAATTTAGAAAAAAGAAAAGTATGCAAGTTGCTCGAAAAATATCCTGAGCCCATTATTGTTTTTATCGACGATGTGGACAGACTTTCACAGCAGGAAGTAACGGAACTCTTCCGTTTGATAAAATCTGTAGCAAATTTCCCGAACATCATCTATATAGTTGCTTTTGATAGGGATGTTGTAGCCACAATGCTCAGTGACAAAGGGTTTATTGACGGTCATGATTATTTAGAGAAGATCATCCAAGTTTCTTTCAACTTACCACTAATTGAGCAGCAATCAATGGCTTCATACCTAAACAAGAAGCTAAGCCAGGTAATAGGTCAGGGCTACATTGATATTCAAAATACAACATATTGGAACAATTGCTATTATGATGGGATACGCCCATTAATAAGAACTCCCAGGGCTGTAAATAGGTTAGCGAACAACCTTTCACTTTCTTATCCAATGGTGTCAGGAGAGGTGAACGTTTCAGACTTTATCTCGATAGAACTGATTCATATACTCTACCCTCAAGTCTATGATGGAATAAGAGAGAACCTAGACATATTCACAGGCGTGATCGATTACTCATTTAACGGGCCAGGTGAGAAGGAGAGAATAAAAGAGGTATCGGACAACATTATTGGGAGAGTCGATTCAACCGATATGAATTCAGTAAAAAAATTGCTCATTCATATTTTTCCCAAACTTAAGGCAGTATACGAGAACAGTCACTATGGAAATGAATGGATGCCGGAGTGGTATGAGGAAACACGAGTATGTCATCCAGATAGGGGCGTATATTATTTTAAGCTCGTCTTTCCAAACACATATCTTTCAAAAAAAGAGTTGGAAAAAATAATCAGTAATATTGACGACCCGGAAAAATTTGGTTTATCAATGGTCGATCTTGTAAATGCCGAGGGCCAAGGAAACTTATCAAAATTAGTGCAATTCCAAAAATATCTAATTAATCATGATTTTTCTGATCGTTCTGCAAAAAATACCATTTTTGCATATTTCCAGGTTGGAGATAGATTGTATAATCTAAATGATGAATTTTATGATTCATCCATCTTGGGCAGCAATCGACATAGAATGATATCGATAATTATTCAAGCATTAAAGGCGGTCGATGATGACTGTCGAGCGATATTTTTAAAAACTGCTATACAGAATGGCTCTTCCATATCGACAATGATTGGGACGATGTTTTCACTTGGCTATCCATATGGAATGTATGGCCATGGGCCTGGAAATAATCAGGCCATTAATCCATTAGTCGATATGCAGACCATACTGGATATCGAGCAAATATTGCTAGAAAAAATCAACGATGCAAAGCAAAACGGCACTCTGATCGAAGTTCCATATCTCCCTAGTGTTGTATCATACTGGGAAAAATTAATCCCTGATAAGAAAGTTATACCTGATTGGATTGCTGAAGCTTGCATCGATGATGAAAACTTGTTGACTCTTCTTGAGATGGGATTGAATCCTAGCAGAAACCAGGTTTTGTCGGAGTCGTTTTCGTCAACCACTCTACAATTTCCAATTGATTGGATTGAGAAATATGTAGATATCGAGTGGTTAAGATCTCGTGTGGAAGAAATCAGGAGTAGGCAAACATTGACAGCGAACAATAAAGTGGCAATTGAGATTTTCATCCAATGCTACAATCAAGGGAAAGAGAGGAAGAATCGAAAAAATGAAGAAGAGACGGATGATGACCCAATAACAATCGCCAATGAACATACTATGGGCAGTCCAACATAGAAATGATAATGCGCTTAGGACTGCAACAAAAACACTTTCGGACCTCCTTCGTTATAGAATTATCGATCATAATGCATGGGAAAATACGTTGGCCATCTCCAGTTTCAATAAACGTAGATTCCCATTTTAGATAATATGGTCTTTCGGGCACCTCCTACCGATATCTATCTAAGCAAATCGATTTTTATTGGGCTTATCCACAGGAGAAAGACATATGGATCAATACAAGCTGGAGAAGTATACCGAATGGATCTATTCGAGACTTGAAAGAAGAGTCAAGCCTAACAAGCGTTCAAAGTGTGGAGCGTTGGACGAAATGAGACAGATCACCATTATGATAAAGGACAAGAATCTTGACGCGATGGACGTTGAGTTCGGGATGCCAAGTATGGACTCTTGCGATCAGTGCGACGGTGAATGCTTCAGAGACGATTAAGATCGTCTACACTACCGAACACGTATCAATTCATAACTTTTTTATTATGCTAACCTGGATGTTATTTCTTACTTAATCGAACCCCCTTTTGTTGTGATCGTTCATTTAGAAAATTTATCCATGCCGAACAGGTGATAATGCAAAGTCTTGCCTCTCCAGGCGTAACATTAATCGATTCAGTGGAACCGTGACCGACACCTTCCTTTGTATTCCGGAATGCCCAAATTTTTTCTATTGAAGCCATAAGGACAGTATCTATCCCAAGCTTCTTCGTTACAGTTGGTAATGCTTGACCAAGCGTTTTACTCCCATCGCCTGCGATTGTTTTACACAAGGATTCAACCGCAGATATGGAGTCCTTAATCGAATTAGGATAATCAGGGGCATTTCGATCCGAATACTCCCTCAAGGATTTGTTAAATAATTCTCGGACGGGGTCTGCAGGGCAGTTGAGAGCTTTCTCAATTTCCTTAATATCTTCGGAAGATATGATATCGGTTAGTGTATTATCGATGAATCGATAACCACTCTTCTCCGTCTCAAGAACATCATTGCATAGCCCAACAAATTCCCTGGTTTTTGTTTCACTATCGTAATTTTCCACTACGAATTGGCAAAATTCATACGCCAAATCCCAATCCATCTTGAAGAATTTTTCTCGAATCTTATTATATCTGTTCATGTCTGACGCAGGAATTATATCGATAGGCTCTCCATAGAAATTATGCCAGATCCTACTTGTTAGGTTACTTAGTGGAGTGGATGCGGGAATATCGTAATATTGCGCTATTTCACGATATTCATTAAAAAAACAGAGTGAAAGGCAATTCCAAAGTCTGTTCCGAAGCCTATCATCCATTTCCTTTAATTGAATATCCACTCTTTGTTTCCTCCCACCATACTTAACCGAAAAAGGAATGGCCAACGCTCATCACTCCTTTGGCACATCCCCGATTATTTTCCTAATCTCCCTGAGCTTTATTGCTACTTTCTTACCCTTCTCGGTGAGTCTGTACTTATAAGTTAGATACGGCTTTTCAATAAGCTCCACTTCAATAATTCCAATACCCTTTAAATCATCAAGAACCTTTTTAAGCCTGTAATAACCCCCTGGCACATTCCTGATGTCTACGGTCTGGATTTCTCCCTCTCTATCAATGAGTGATATAAGGTTAATTGCCCCTGCCTCGCCTAGAACATCCATGGAACGCTCGCTATTTTCCAATGCTAATCCTCAATCAGAAATCAGAGTTTAAGAACAATATAACTCGGTTTCCAAATACTGATTACCATTTAGTAATCATTTTATACAATGCCCTAGCATTATCTGATAACTGATTACCAATCAGTATTCAGAATGGTGGACTCGGTAGCGTCGTGGTGGACCAGCTACCCCTTGAACCGAGGATGAAAGAAGCTCAAACGAACAACATCACGCTGACCCTGGCCGGGACCTAGCGCTTCTTTTCCTCGATAATCCCCGGAGTTCCACCAACTCCCCCGGCCAGGCTAACAACCTCAACATAAAGCTGGAGGGGTATGGAAACATGGAAGCGAACGAGCTTGCAGAGCTTTTCGAGCGCAATGGATTGAGACGTATCGAGGCCAAGGCCCTGGCCATCTTCATAGATGGTCGACCAAGATCTTCGATGGAAATCGAGCTGGAAGGTAACTTACGCCAACCAGAGGTGTCATTTGCGATGCCTCGCATGGTCGGTCGAGGTTGGTTTACCGTCCAACATTTCAGGAAGGAAGGTAAAGGGCGGCCATATTTTACCTATACTCTGGCCAAAGCATTCGATGACATATGCAAGGACATTGCTGGCCAGCAGAGCATCAAGATTGCTGCGATGATGAATGACCTTAATGCCCTTCGGACGGTGGCATGATGGCCATTCGGACGTTTACCTTTACGGACTTTTCCAGGGCCTTGTCGGAAGCTTACCATCAGAAGGAACAGGGATGCAAGGTAAGCCTCAAAAGGGAAGTGGGAACCAACGACTGGACAGTTAAGGCCGTGGATAAGGAAGAGCGATACCTGGGGGCCTGAACATGGCACTCATCGAAAGCCACGGGATCCCGAAGATCATCTTAAGCCTGGATCAATGGAAATGCCTCCGCGCTACTGGCCAGGTAACGGTGGCGACCATCAGCGGGCCAGTAACCATCAAGCTGGGGGCCTGACTGTGAATGCCAAGGCGAAGCAAGTGGGCCGAGGACATGGACGCCTGGGAGGCGGCACTATTTGGGGAGGGGAAATCACCGAACACGGTGGAGACCTACCTGGAAGCGGCCGACTATGCGTTGAGGTTCGCAAAGGAACACGACTGGCCGCTGAATCCCCGTCAGTTAACCCCAGCACATGTTTACCAGTATTACGAGAACCTCCAGGGCTATCGGTCAAAGACCCAAGCAACGTACATGTTCGGCTTCATGCACCTCATGAAGTTCGTAAAGAACCCAGGCGTGAAGAGCCTGAAGCTGCACCTGAAACCGGAGCGCGGAGAGGTCTACTGGCTGGAACGAGAGCAAATAATGAAGCTCCTGGAGTGCTGGCCGACAGAACGGTTGCTGGCCGCCAGAGTATTGTGGATCTACACGGGGATAAGGGAGGTCGAAACCCGGCATCTAAGGAAGCGGAACTTGACAGAGAGATGGTTATCGGTAGAATCGGGCAAGGGTCGAAAGGCCAGGAAGATACCGATCGACGACGAGTTCTGGGCCATGATGCAGCCATATCTGACCTGGAGGGAGCAGTACGAAAGGAGATGGGGAAAGACAGACTACTTCCTGGCTCATCCGGAAGATCACCTTCACGTGAGGGGTCCGCTAAAGCCATTCAGCGAAGGAACCTTAAGCGAGATGTCGAAGGAACACGGTCGATCGATAGGGATAGAGCATGCGAATTCCCACCCGTTCCGGCGACAGTTCGGCCGAGATCTCTACTACAACCAGTGTCCGCCCACTCAGATCCAAGCCTACTACGGTCACACGACTCTGGAGCAGACCATGAGGTACATCGGAGTGGAGGAAGAGATCGCCTGGGAAGCGATGAAGAAATATCGGTCATCCTACCGGAGGAAGACCTAGGAACAGAAAACCTGAAAATTGTACCTGACGCCGCAAAGCCAGATTCCTTTTCCAACCTAGATATCCTTATCCCCCAAAGTTTACTGGCTGTTCAGAATATGAACCGTTATCGCATGGTTAAAACGCTCGTACACGCAACCGCCGAGAGGCATACTGTGCTTCTTGATGAGAATATTATCCCTGAAGGTCGTGCACTGAGGTTCAAATGGAGCTCTCTCCTCGAGAAAGGTCGGGAGGTGGGCCCTGAACAAGGAAGCGTTACCTGATCGCGATACCCTCAACTAACGGATGGACGGCAACAGCGGAGGTTGTCCCGAGGATCAGGTCAGGTAGTTAGGGCGGAATATGCTTGGCTTGCTCCCTTGCTCGTCACGAGGGCAGATAATGCCTCTACATATGCTATCTTAAAACGACAATCAGATTGTATGCTCGCAGCAAGAAAAAATTACTGTGGTTCGCAATTACCACAAATGCATGGGGGCACCTTGTTCCCAGAATAGAACTCATATAGCTGGGTCAATGTCCCTTTGGTCTTGACGAAACGGCATATGCGGCAGGTCTCATCACTAGGGTCCATGCCGTGATTGACGTTATCGATAGCCTTTTCGATCTCCGCTTTAAATTCCCTATTATTCAGCACGCCATCCATGATCTCATTTGACCGTTGCTTGGAATTAAGATATTGAGACATGGCAGCATCGGTCACACCAAAACGACGGGCAATTTCTGCCTGGGTCAGGCCATGGTTTTTTATCAGACCCTTTGCTATCTCTCTCCGGATATACGGTATCAGATAGCAGGCGATGAGTTCGCAAGGGGTCTTCATTTATCCTTGTGGACAATTTGAGGGTATTAAAATCTATATTGCCGATGTAGTCTGCGGCCACATTATTCAATTAATTAATTAAATAATAATGAGGAGCATGGTTGCTCCTCCCATTCCATCCCTCGACTGGGGAGATCTATAGGCCTGGAGTCTCAGTGTCTCATGACCATACTTCAGATGGATAGGTTAAGCGTGAGTGTTGTCGTAGTTAATTTATCCACTGGATCAGATATCATCTTAGTTTCTTGATCTGGTAGATGAAAATGCCATCTTCCACTGATGAGTTCAGGAGATCGTTGCCTGTCCGTTTGCACCAAATGGGGACATCCATTCTTGAACCTTCAGCGGTCGTCTTGAGGATCAGCTCTTCACCGACCTTCATCTTCTTCACTTTTTTTGCGAGATGAACGATGGGCATGGGGCACTCCAGTCCACAGCAGTCTAGTATTTCCATGCTATCCCCTTCCCATCAGTATTCCATTTTGGAACTTGCCTTTTTTTCTTCGCTCACACACTCGCATTCGGTAATGGTCCCATCGATCTTGGCCAGTTGGGACTCGTTTCCCATTTCGTTGTAGATGGCCTTGGCTCTCTGCAGGCGCTCATAGCCTTCCGTTTTATGACCCAGGTCGATGTTAGTCTCCGCATACCAACATGAGGCCAAGGCCTCAAGGTAAAGTCCATAACGGGATGCCCTCAGTGCTTGTATCGATTGCTGGAAGGCTTTTCCGCTTTCATCCCAGCTCGATTTCATTGCCAGGAGTTCCGCATAGACCAGGAACGCGATGCCCAGGTTGATCGGTTCTGGTGGCTCTACATCATTATTGATGAGGTCGGTAGCCTCCGCCATTAGGGACATGGCCTCGTCCAGACCTCCTCTTCGCAACCAAAGATGGGCGATGAATGCGGTAAGTCGTCCCTTTAGGGCCGGATCGCCATCACTCACCAGCTCCTTGGCCATTTCCAATTCTGCCAATGCCATGCATGGCTCCCGGTTGCGCTCGAACACCATGGCGTGATAGAAGTGGCCAAGAGCCTGGCCATAGCAATCATCGGCTCTCTCAGCCGTTTTAATATAATCGTCGATGTCCTGATGAGCGTCAAGTTCCCGTCCTAAGGCCAGATATGCCAATCCCCGGTAGAAGCACATCGATCCATGTGTCGACTCTTGTGCCATCCTATCGCAGATCGTTAGGGCTTCCTCGATGTTCTTCAATGCCAGAGATGCATTTCCTTGACACAAGTTACGCTGCGTCTTGGTGATCAGGACGTTGCTCAGCATTTCATAATCTTCCGATTTTCGGAAGACATCTTCTGCCTTTGATAGGGATGCTTCAGCATCGGTGTTCTGACGGATCGATATGAACAACTTTGCCCTCAGCAGTTCATACTCTCCCCTCTCAAGCCCAATTCGCCCCTCCATTTCCTCCAGCCCCTTTTACACCCGGCAATGCCGAAGAGCCCCAGCTACATCGTCCCTCGGACGAGGGCGTGGAACTCTAGGTGGCTCAAACGATGCGGGTCGATCCATACTGACAGCGATGATTTTTTCTAAGGGTTGATAAATATATCTGACGATTGTAAATTATTGGAAATATCGACAATTGTTAATAATGGCAATCAACGGATCGGTGCCAACCTTATTCTTGAAAAAAGTTCACGTAAAAACTGAGCAACTATTCCGGTTCGAGACTAAGCCAAAAGTCCTGCACTTCGGCGCTTTCGACCTTGATTGAGCACAATGACTCCGCGCCCAGCGATTTCAAAATGTTCTCATCGACCCCTTTCACGGATTGTTCCATCGATTCCTCGGAATTCCAGAACGTGATATAGATTGACGTGTCTTGGTCTTTCACCGATGATTGAATTATGTATCCTCGATAACCATCAGCCCATTGCTTGAAAATTTCTTCTGCCCTCCGATTGGCTAGTCTTCTCATCCCTGGCTTGAAGGATGCGATGACTATATGGGCGAAGATCCTCTCGGATTCCATCAATACAGTATCATTTCTTCAGAGATAAATGAAAGGCTTTACGATTGATTAATATTATCTAGATTAAATTAATTATATTTACAACCATGAGTTAGCTTTATTAACCGTGTTAATAAAATCAAGGTATGCCTCCGACCGGCATACCGTCAAGGGCATTTGTCCTTGTTGCCCATAAGATTCCCCAAAAATCCACTTAGCGCCGGCCGGGAGGTACCTTTTCGATAAGATGTCGCAGTTAATCTGGGAGGGAAGCGTACATGGTCCAGGGGTTCGTAATATTTCCTGTGGGCTGGGGTGGTGGACCGCATTACAGTATTGGGTTCCTTCGGATGACGAATATTGCATATTTTTAATCTTCGAGAATATGGGCTCATCCACGTCCTTCTCTGCCTCCTGGCAGGATGTACTATCCAACGATGAAAAACATTAACATAGGGCTAGCCCAATGGAGCCTGGGAGTGTACCGATGGACAGAGAGACCATCCTCGCGGCCGTGGAAGACAGGATAAAGGCGATACCTGGGGTCATGGACATGAGATATCTGGACCCTGCCCTCAAGGAGGAGGTCACCAACCTGGAGACCGAAGCGGAGAAGAATGGCGCCTGCGGCGGTCTTATGCCTTTTGTCAATAAGGGAGTATGGGAGGCCCTGGGTCGGGAGGTCAGCCTGATAATCGTCGGCGACGCTCATTTCCTCGTGGACAACAAGGGCCTGTTATACATGATGGATCAGAAGGGCCAGATCATGGGCGAGTACATCACTCCTGAGCAGAGGGAGAAGCTGTTGGAGGAGAAGCCGGATACCAAGTTCCTGTCCGAGGATTTTATCCTGCATCCCGAGGTCGAGATATTCGGTGAACCTTACTTCCTTATCGACGAGATCGGCTTCCAATACCTGGACGGCATCGAGGGAATTACTAGGGTCACCTCCGGTAGCATGTCCACACTGTCCGATGATTACATTCGGGAGGTCTTAGGCTTTGCCGGACCCAACAAGTGGACCCATCTGGTAGGCTTCGACCTCATCAAGTAAGGATCACAGGTTCCGGCGGACCTTGGACACTATCTCGTCGAGCTTATGCTGCGGCGAGGTGGTTCCTCTAACAACGCCGGTGACGATGTCAACGATGGAACCCTTGGAGGCTATGTCCTCCTTGCGGGGCATCACCAGCCTCGTCTTCACCCCGATGCGAGCGAAGTCCTCGAAATCCACCGGAGCCTGGCACACGATCACCGCTGGAAGGTCCACGTTCCTCAGGATAAGTCTGGCCTTGTAGATGATGTGATTCCTAACGTTACCCAGGTGAATGAGGGCAAGTTTGAATTGCTGGATGCGGTCCACCTCAATCTGGTCCAGACCGAAGATGGAACCTGTACTCACATCCGGCGCGTCGCTCGGCACGCCCGAGCCGGCGTTGACGACCAGGACGCTGGTGTCGATCCCTTCCTCTCGGAGGGCGTAGGTGATCTCGCATACCGGCTTGGTGATGTGTCTCTTGCCCGGCCCCATGGCTACAGCCACGACGTCTCGACCGCTCTCCGATATTGTGGCCCGCTGGGCCAGCCCACCGCCCACGCCGAGGCCCCTGGACTCCCGGCATTCGACGAAGCTTAGATGCCTTCCGATCCTATCCTTCACTCTTCCGCACCGCCCCCAAGCATGATCTCGGCCTCCTTGGCGGTTAGGTGGTCCACGATCTTCTTCGGTTCCCCGGCGACCACGACCTTACCGTCCTTCATGAGGACCGCTCGATCACAGCAGTTGATGACGAAGTCCATATCGTGCGAAACTATAAGGAATGTCTCCCCCAGCTCCTTGCGGGCGTGCAATACCGACTTGGCGACGGCGAGCTTGGTTATGGGGTCCATGGTGCCGGTGGGCTCGTCGAGGATGATGAGCCGGGGCTCCTTGATCAGAACTTGGGCCAGAGCGACCCTTTGCTTCTCCCCCACCGACAGGTTGTCGGGGTAAGCATACAGGATCCGCTCCACCTCCATGCGGGTAAAGCCTACTCCCAGCAGCACCTGAATGACCTTCATCTTGGCCAGTTCAGCTGGCAGGTTCATGCCGATGCAAACCGTAAGGTTCTGAAGGATCGTATCGAAGGGGTAGAGCGAGAATTCCTGGTGCAGGAAGCCGATGTATTGGGTTGCCCGTCCCTTTCCCTCCGGGCCCGGCTCCGCCATGTTGACCCAGTCATCGCCCACCCTGACGGATATCTTCCCGCTGGAAGGCTCGCATATGCCGGCGATCATGCGGGATAAAGTGGTCTTACCAGCACCCGAGAGGCCCACCAGGCCTACGATCTCCTTCTCCCCCACGTCCAGGGAAACGTCGTCTACCGCCTTGACCACTCCACGGGTGTACGAGTAATAATAGCGCTTGGCATTCTCGATCCGGATCAGCGGTTGGCCGATCTCTACCTTGTCCTCCGTCCGCAGGTCGAAGCCGACGGTGAACTCGGCGGTGACATCCTCCGGCTTCCCGATCTTCATCATCTCTCCGGACTCTAGCCATACCGCGCGATCGGCCATCTCGTTGATGGCCTTGGGCCAGTGCGAGGTCACTACCATGGCCATCCCATTGGAGCGCACCGCCTCCACCAGCACCTTGTGTACGATGTCCGCGGTCTGGGGATCAAGGGTGCCAGTGGGCTCGTCGGCCAGGAACAGTATAGGGTCCTTGGCCAGCTGGCGTGCCAGCACGCACCTCTGCTTCTCTCCGCCGGAGAGGTCTCTGGCGATGTGAGTTACCCGATGGTCGAGCTTGACCAGCCTGAGTAGCTCCAGTGCACGGTCGACCTTCTGTTTCTCCGGCATCTGTTCCCCAAGAGCTTCGAAGACGTTCTCGATGACCGTCATTTCCCCGAAAAGGGCGAAGGTCCTCTGGAGCATGATGGCGATCCGCCTTCGGACCTGGACCTTCAGGGGATCGTCGTCCTCGAGGGCCCAGAAATCGACCTCCTTAATCTTCATGTCGCTGCCGCACTTGCCGCACTTTGTACCCTCAAAGGGAAGTTCGGTCCAACCACAGGCATCACAGGAATTGAAACGATAGATGACCTTGCCAGCGTCCGGCTTGTAGTCCGGGGATCCCCGCAACATGCTAATAAGGACGGATTTTCCCGCTCCGCTGCGACCGATCAGGCCCAAGATCTCCCCGGAACCTATGGTCGCACTCACATCCCGTAGAACATAGTTGCCACCGAATTTCTTGCTGACGTTCTTGATGAGTACAAAATCCTCTGATCCCGGCGCCATATTGAACCAGCAACCCCTCTTAACACTATAAAGTCTTTGATTCTTAAATATGATTTAGGCGGTCTAGCGTACCAATCCCTTATTATTCTTCGCCCTCATCCTACCACTACCGATCTGTAGAATACTGGCAATGAAGTTAACTCTTACCAGCCACTATGCTCGACATCGCATTGCCCGACGTTCCGAGCATGATAAATCGAAAGTATATTAGGATGGATGGACCATCCATGCAACCATGGTTTTGAAGTTCCAGGCATACTCAGGAGGGGGGCCGGACCCTAAGTTCTCCCTGTATCATGTTTGGAAGACTTACTCGGTCATCAACAGCAAAGGTCCGATCGGGCGCAAGACCCTGGCCCAGATCTTAGGAATAGGGGAAGGCAGTACCCGGACCATTCTAGACAAGATGATCCGCGAGGGGTCAGTTGAAAATACCAAGCTCGGTGCCGTGTTAACCGAACGTGGAGTCAAGAACTTTCGCGGCTCCGGTATCGCCGTCACTCCGGTCCGGATTGCTGGATTGACTATCTCCAACCAGGACTGTGCAGTGCATGTTAAGGGCATGGCCGACCGCATCGGTACGGGATATGAGCAGCGGGACGAAGCGGTGCGCATGGGCGCCATAGGCGCCACTACGCTGGTGGTCAGCGGCGGCAGGCTCCTGTTCCCCGGAGACCATCAGGACCCTGATCAGGCCATCCTGGCCCCCATACGCTCAGCCTTCACCCTGGAGGAGAATGACGTGGTGATCATCGGCACCGCCAACTCCTACGAGATGGCGGAGAAGGGTGCGGTCACCGCGGCCCTATCTCTGAGCGACACCCCCCGCCCGTGCTGGAAGGACGGGGCGGCCAATGGGTTGATCAGCCCCGATGCCGAGGCCGAGGACCTCAGATGTCTGGCCTTGGCCGTACACGAGCTGGTCGGTCGGCTCCCGGTCACCATGCGCAGCAGGAACCACTACGGAGTACGGTGCGAGGATGGAGAGGTCATCGACACCAACTTCACCGGCCCGGTGCTGGAAGAGTCTTTGAAGCGCAGTGCTTCGGTGCGTAAGATCTCGCCCTACGGACCTTACCGCGGCGTGCCGGTGGTCGTCGTGCCCATCGTCAGGAAGAACGAGGCGGTCGCGGTATTCGGGATCGTGGACATCACCAAAGGTGGCATGTTCGAGGTGGTGGCTCGAGCGCGCAAGGAACGCAGCATCGGTTGAGCAGCGTGTAATGTTCGGGGAAAGCCTTAATTGGGCCCCTTCCCTCTGACCCACCATGAGCGCGGAAGAAGAGTGCAGCAAGGTCTGCTTGACCGTCGATCCCGGCGTCTGCAGGTTCAAGACCAAGATCACCGCCAAGTATGTCGATGGCAACGTTCGTTTCGATATCCAGACCGACTGTCCCCATGTCAAGAAGGTCACTGACCAGTTGGCCGAGGACATGAGCCCCTTCGACGCGCTCAAGATGCCCTTCTCCGCCAACCCCATATATGAGGCGTGCGGCAAGGTCCTCGCCCACTCCGCATGTCCGGTGCCGTCGGCGATCATCAAATCCGCTGAGGCCGCTTCCGGCCTGGGGCTCAAGAGGACGGTAAAGTTCGAGTTCGACTGCTGAACCGAGGCTAGCCTTCCAGAATCTGATCGACAACCGGGCTCCAGATCACTGCCGAGGGTCCTACGAGATACATGGCCACCAGCATGGCTTCTCTAAGCTCATCCTTGGTCGCTCCTAGCTCCTTGGCCGCCTGGGCATGGGTCTCCAGGCAGGTGTCGCACTTCATGGTCAAGGCTAACGAGACGGCGATGAGCTCCTTCTCCTTGGCTGTGAGGGCCCCTTCCTTGAAGACCTCTTTCTTCAGGGCGTAGAGCTTATTGATCGCCTGGGGCTGCTGCTTGGCAATGAGCGATAGGGACATGCCAGTATGACCGGCAGGGCGAGTAATAATACTTCCCTTGCCAAAGCAAAGGCCGCCAATTGCGAGCGGAGGAGCGATAAGTAACATCCTGGCATAGATTTATGAGTCCTTAATCGATTGCGGCGGGTATGGCGAGCATGAACGATGTTCTAGGACTTTTACAGGGGATGAGGGGCACCGTCCATGCCTTCGTCCTTAACGATGATTGTCGAGGCAAGATCTGGGACATCGAGAAGGACATCAAGGCCGCTCTGGGGATTCCCGTCATCAATAAGGGGGTCGAGGAGTGCCTCAAGCGCAAGCACGTGGTCTGCATAATCAAGAAGGCCAGTTTCCGGCCCCCACCGGAACCGACGGTCATGCTGCTCACAAATACTGGCGTTGTCCTGGGAGAGGAGATCCTGCCCCCATTCAAGAAGAAGTTTCTCGAGAACGTGAAAGAGGAATACATCTGGCTCTCCGAGGAGTTTGTCATCTATCCGGAGAGGAGAGGGGGCAATAAGGAGTTCTTTGTCATGCCCCCGGTCTCGTTCCCGGAGGTCGAGGAGCTCGGTTTCACGAACGTCGTTTCTTGCTCCCCTTCCGCCCCGGCCGACATGATGCTGCGGGAGATGCACGGCTATCAGGACGATGCCAAGCTAGCCTCCATCCTGATCGGGTTCGACAGCGACAAGGACATCAGCTGACACCTTCCCGACGTGAAGACTTGAACCAGCCGGCCCCTGTTCAGGGGTCCGGCTGAAGCTGTTCTCCAGCTAGGTCGAAGGGGCATGCTGCCCGTGCCTGGTTTGCGATCGATAAGCAGACCTACGACCATCTTTCAATACATTGACAGCCGTGCTCTCGCCCTTTATCGTTAAGATTGGGAGCGATGGCTTCGCCCAAGAAAGGAATGTAAAAAGGTGAAGGGAAGGGGTTTGGATTCGCCCGAAGGTCCTTATCCCGCGCCGGAGGGAGTTATCCTGGAGACCTTCTCTGCCATCTCCGCCATCTCTTGGCGGAGACGTTCGATGTCTTCCAACTGCTCCCTCTGGCCTTTTTCATGATCGGCGGCACCGCGGTACTCATCCGGTAAGGCGGGGTCAAGGGTGGTCGCATCGTAGTAGAGGTGCGAGGTATCCAGGAGGACCCAGGTTACCTTGCCCTCTTCCATGATGTCCTCTATCTTGCCTACCGTCCCGGTGTTTCTGTACTTGACGATGTCACCTACGATCATGTTGCTCACTGAGCGGGGATGATGACGGACCTTTCGCCAGCGGGCATGAACTCCCTCATGGCGCCACGGCCGAACTCCTTCGTGATGTTGGCGAAGTCGAACGGCATGTTCTTGTCGGCGAAGGCGACCTTGATCAGCGGGCTGCAGCAGAACGCATCGCCGCGAGCCGCATGAGAGGCAGCCGCAATTCCGGAGTAGCCGGACAGGTGACCGACATTCATGGCGTAGTTCGGGTAGTTCGGACCCCTCAGCTCGAAGGGCAGACCCTCGTCGCTCCTGTAGGACAGGGAGTTGGCGGAACCGCACTGGTCCTGCAGGTCGTACCCGTAGAACCCGAGGCGGCCGTGCCTCTCCTTGTGCTGGAGCATGGACAGGTACCAGCCGTTGACACCGAAGTCGGCGTTGCCGGTGGCCATCGCGCAAGCGATACCAGTGGCGGCAGCGGCAACGGTCGCACGCTGGGAACCACCGAAGTGGGCCTCCATCGCGGCGGGGTACCTCTCATACATCTCGAGGGCGTAGGTGTTGACCTCAGAGCCGAGCTTCTCCATCAGTTCCATGGAGGGCTTGCTCTTGCACAGTCCACCGTACTTGGACTTGACCAGGTCGATGGCCCAGTAGGTGTAGTCCTCCAGGATGTCATCGGTGTAGGCCGCGGTAGCGTACTGGGTGAACCCGACACCGCCGGACATGTAGGAACCGAGGTAGATCTGGTCGAGGACGACAGCGCCCAGCGCAACGGTCTCGAGGGCGGCCCTGGCGGGGTCGTCCGGCTTGACACGCATGGACTGGACCATATCAGCAAGGAACCCGAAGGGAATTCCACCGGGCTCGTTGGGGCCCCTGGCACGCCTGGCGGGCATCATGGTACCCATCTCGACGACGGACGCGTGCTTGGCGGCGAACGCGAAGTCGGCGATGGCGGCCTCACCGGCAGCCAGTCTGTAGCTGCTGATGAAAGACATCGAGATCTGCATGGCGCTCCACCGGGACATGGTACCGCCGTCGCAAACGCGGCCGACGATGGTCGGGCAAGCAACCTTCTGCCACAGGGACTTGCCGATGGCGTCCTTCAGCTGCTTAGCCTGGTCCTTGGGGAACTCCTTGTTGATGTCGATGACGAACCGCTTGTCGATCTGGCTGATCAGCTCGTCGTCACCGGAGAAGACCTTCACGTAGCAGTCCGCGGTAAGGGCGGGGCTGCACTCGGCCATGTGCTCCTGAACGACGGCGCCACCGGGCATGGCGTGGTTCACGGTCTCGAGGTAGTGGTTAATGGTCTCAGGAGTGACCTCCTTGCCGAGCCTCTTCTCGATAACCGCGTGAGCGGTGTCCATTCCGGAGATGACGGTCCTGCGGATATCATCCCACGCCTGCTGCATGGCGGCGTTGTTGACGAAGTGCAGGTCATCAGCCTCGGCATAGATGTCGGTGTGGGACAGCTGATACGGCATCAGCACACGCTGGCCCAGAGGTACACCGATGTCCTGGTTCATCATCGGTATGCCACGCTGCTTGGCGATCTTGTTCGCCTGCTCAACCCACTCCCTCTTCCTCTTGGACTGCTTCCAGCCGCCAAAGGTGTAGTAGGTGGTGTTGACCGCAGTGGGGGCCTCCTTGAACTTCTTCTTCATCGCGTCCAGGAACAACTTGTCCTTTTCCTTAGCCATAGTTTTACTCCCCCTTCAGGGCGTAAGCCTGGAACCCGCAGAGGGTCCTCAGCCTGTGTATCCTCAGGTTCATGGCCATGACCTCGGGGTCGTCCCTCATGTCAACTCCATCGGCCCTGAAGATGGTGGTCATCTTCTTGAGGTCAGCGTCCGGCAGGGGCTTGCCCACAGAGATGGGCTTGTCCAGCGGCAGAGCGACCTGGTCCTTTACGTACTCAACCTCGCCCTTCTTGGCGTTCCAGCGGTACCTCTGCCAGGCATCGAACATCAGGCCGTTCTCGTCCAGCCTGCAAGCGTGCCCGTGCACAGTGGCGCCCCTGATACCAGTCTTGGCGGGGTCGAAGGTCTCGTTGTCGATGAGCTCCTTAGCGGCCTTCTCCAGATCCCTCTCTCTCATTTCGATGATCTGCCTGCCGGAAAGGGTACCGGTGTCGAAACCGCGCATCCTGGTCATGTACATCCAGGCCCTAAGGTAGGGAACCATGGGGGCGAAGTACACCGAGTCGGTGAACTGGATGTATCTGATCCTGTCGCCCTTCTTGGCGCCCTCGATGGGGGTGACCAACTTGCGGATGAGGTCATCCGGCTCGTTGCCCTCCTCCAGTGGGGGGTGAATGCTCTTGTAGTCTTCTCCGGGGGCCCTGTGGCCCATGATCCTAACGACGTCGTCCATGGCGACATCCCTGAGCTTCTTCAGCTTCTGGGAAGGGTCCATGTACCGGCGCCTGTTCTTGGCGACCTGGCTGTCGCCAGGATAGAACTGAGCTTGGTATGCCATAGTGATTACCTCTTGCATTTCCTGTAATCGGTCACGGTAGGCCTGTACTTCGAATATCTGCCCACTTCCAGGTTGAACCCGAACGGGAGGAGTTCAGTACAAATGCTGTCGATCTCCTCCAGTGCTTGCTGGACATGGTCGATGTCGTCGATCTCGACGAACACCCTCCCTACCAGCAGGCGTAGTTCGACCTGCTTGTCCTTGACTGTAATCACCCTTCGTTCAGGGTGCTCGTTGGGCAATCCCTTGTTGGGGCCAGAACTCAGAACCGCTGGCAATCCCTCGCCAGCGATATTGACCTGCCTCACATGGGGGACTGTATAGATCCTGTTCAGGAGCTTCTCGGTCGTTTCGGCCTTGAGCAACCTGTTTGGAAATATCAGGATCTCCGGCAACGGGACAGCTTCGGGGGCATCATTCATCGTCATCAGGCTACACCAGACCGCTTACTTCAGCTTCTTGGCCTCCTTGCCAATCGCCTTCAACGGGGCCTTGAACTCGGGAATGTCGCCGAACACATCCCTAACCAGGGAAGAGGTGCTCTCAGGCGAGAAGTACTGGGTACCCGCATCAAGGGAGCAGGAAGCGGCGATGCACGGGATAACGAATCCCTTGGAGTGCTTGGTCACGACGTGGTTACCGTGGAACAGACCAGGTCCGCCACCACCATAGATGGAGTGGCTGAAGAAGGACATACCGACGGACACACCCATGGCCCGACCGAAGTCGACACCAGGCAGACCGGTCTCGTGCTCGAGCAGGTCGTTGAAGTACAGGATGGTCGCAGGAACAGCCTGGGACGCTCTGGCAGCACCGATGTTAACCATGCAAGCAGCGAGCATACCGCTGGCCGCGTAGGCGTTCCACAGCGGGAAGTCGTTGGTGGTGTACACCTTGTATCCAGAGGGCAGCTTCTCCTTGACCTTGATGACCTTGTCTTCGAGGGCGCGGCCGACGACGGACTCAACAACGGTCCCGACGGTACCGGTCTTGCCGTTCTCCTTGACGAGGTCAACGGTCATGTTGTTCGCATTCAGGCCCTGGTAGGCCAGACCGAGCAGGTGGTACCTCTCAAAAGGTCCAATGGCGTCACCAAGCTCGAACATCGCAGTCTGCTCGAAGATCGAAGCCAGAGCGGCAGCGTTCATCGAGTTCTTGCCGGACAGAGCGACAAGGTGGTTGGCCATGATGTTCCTAAGGGCGTAACCGGCACCCTCGTTGTTCTGCGGAACCTCCAGGATGGACTTCAGGTTGGAGCCCAGGAAGTTCAGGGTCTGGGGATATCTGCCCCATACAGCTCCCTTTACCATGTTCGCGTGGAACATGTCCACGTTGAACTCGTCGATGACGGCCTGGGTAAGGGCGGCAGCAGCCGAAGTGAAGCCGGTGGTGTACTCGACACCAGCGTCGACACGGTTGGTCGGGACCTGGATAATCATCCTCTTCCCGTCCATGATGACCTTGACCTCGGTGTCATCGTCCTTGTCGACCTTCAGGATGTCCTTGACCCTCTTCGCGAGCTTTTCGCCGTTCGCAACGACCGCAGCGTCGATCTCCTTGCCCTTGATATATCCACCGCCGACGCGTCCGGTCTTGAGGCTCTTCTCAAGTCCAGGCATGTCCACGGCGATGGTTCTCTTGGCCAAGGATGCAATCCGCTTCACAGCGTCGTTGTTCAGAGGGCTGATCGCCTCAAGGGGTACATCCTTCTCGATAAGCTTACCCCTGTCGTCATACAAGTCTATCTTGTCCTTGTATTTCGCCAAATTTCTACCTCCATTCAATTGTTGTCCCTCACCCGGCAGAGTCCCCCCGACCGGGCTAAGAAAATTGAATGATCCTCATCGTCCGAGTGAGCCCCTAACGATGAAAATCGAATCCCCTATGTCATGCCCCATAAGCAAAGAGAGACATATAAACATGGTGCTGGTTGGATACACCAACCACCGTAAACAATCGTGATTTTTGGGTATGTGCCAGAACGTCTCGGATTTTGTTAACACCGGTTAATTTTTCAAAAAAAATCGCATCCATCCTTAACGGCCCTAAGTAGCAAAATCGCATCATTTTGCTTGTAGTCCATTCCTTCGTTTTTTAGAAATTTCACGAGGGCTTCTAACTCCTCATTTTTCATTTCTATTTTAGAGATTTGATAAAGATAATCATACGTTCTTTTCGGGTAGTATGTATGCTTGAGCGACGCGATGAGGCTCTCAACGGAATCGGTGCTTATGATCCCACACTCAGCGGCGGCCTCGAGGTTGAGTCGGAGGTTTATGAGCGGTTCGGACAACGCCCGTTGAGAGAACGGATCGTAGGCGAGCACCACCTCATCATCGCCGTTGATCCTACCGGATGCGTACTCCGCGAATATTCTCCCGATACCGATCATCCCGAGGTCGGAGAGCTCGGCCGCCCTCAAGGCGCCCATGCTGCTTGCTCCGTAGACCTTAACGCCGCGATCCAACAGGGAAAGTATCTCCCGGTGACCGACCGCAGCGTCGGTAAGAAGGACGCCATCGATTATCCCCACAGTGTCGACCTCGGGAGGCAGGGCCATCAGATCACCCCGCTTCACCGGCGGTCGATAATCGGCGTCCAGGATCTCTCTCGCCCTCTCCAGCTCCAGGCTGGGCCCCAGATAGATGACTGGCCTCAGACCATACCTCCCATCATCCTTGGTCCCACCCGGTCCTCGTCGATGGCGAAAACCTCCAGCCCGGGAACGATGACCCGGACCACCGGGATGCCGAGGTCCTTACGGGTGAGGTCCACTACCACGGTGCTCTTGAGCCCCCGGGAGTTGAGCTGGGAGCGGACGACCTGAAGGTCGTCGAAGATATCGTCGGTGTCCATGCAAGGCAGGTCGGAAAGCTCGACCCCGGGGCCGCCCTCGGTCAACCACATCTTGTTGATGCGCTTCATCCGCTCATAGCCGAGCTTGCGGGAATGCTCCCCTTGCACCGTGTCCTCCCTCGCCCCGTGGATCTGGGTAAGCCGACTTTGGGCCACCTCGAGGAGGGCCTTGATCGCCGCGACCTCAGGGTTCAGATGGGTCCCGATGCCCAAAGTAAGGAGCGCGGGGTCTTGCATGACCACGTCGTCGGCCGCTGCGGCGATGGTAGGCACCCCGATGTCCGAGGTGAGGTTCTTCAGGTGGACCTCCACCCCCTTGGACGTAAACATGTTCATCAACCTCTTGACCGGACCGTCCTCGGGAAGCACGATGTCGCCCTGGATCTTGCGGCGTCCTTCGACTAGGGACCATGCGTCACGCTCAATGACTTCGCATAGGCCGTGCAGCACCGCCTCTTCGAGGTTGTTGCCGGAGGCGAGGCCATTGGTGGAGGTGCGGAACAGCGCAAGGTCCAACCGCGAGACGTAGGGGTGGAAGACCGCACTTGCCGGTACCCATATCTCCTCCATGCCATTCAGGTCGTAGCCCTTGACCCACCCCACCGGCTGTTTCAGCAGATGAAAGGCTGAGGCGGGGGTCAGTATCAGCTCCATGGGGTCGACGGCATTATGGGACTCCATGAACTCCTCCACACCCTTGCGCACGATATTGAATCCCCGGACCTCGGCGCTGTAACGTTCGAAACCTTCCATCAGCGCCGATACCTTGGCCTCCTCCTTGGTCAGACCCTTTCCGTTGTAGACCGATATCGCCCCGCTCTCCGCCGAAGGGCGGATGGCCGAGAACACCGGGATGCCTATGCGGTCCAGATCGGTAATGTCCGCAAGCCTGGTGATCCCCGCCTTCTTCATCAGGGGTTCGACCCTTTCCAGGGTCTCCATGGGGTCCACCGCTCTCTCCCCGTCCGAGGTCGACCGCTTGGGTCGGGGTCCCAACAACATGCTGTCGCCATGCCCTCCCCCGATTATAAACTTCTCGAAGCATCCTCGGACCTGGCACCAAGATAATATACGCGGGTGTCCTGTCTACTGCCGGTCCACCCATGAAGGTCGAAAAGATCATGGATCTCCCTGAACTAGCGTTCAACGAGCCCGCGTTCAACCTGCTCCCGGATGAGTCCTTCACCGTGATGCTCCTCGGCGATGAGGCGTCGGAGGCCAGGCTGTTGGTCGATGAGCAGGACTGGCCCCTCTGCCTCGCCCTCCTCACGGACAAGGGATGGAGAGGCACTAACTTCATCCTCAGAGGCCCCAGCCTGGAAGCGGTAGAGAAGTTCGAGCAGCTGGATGGGGAGATCGTAAGGACGACCCAGGAAGAATGGATGAGGGCGACCAGGGAGTATTACTCCCTAGACCTTATGAGGAATAATGCCCCGGCCATGGAGGACTTCTCCCCAGAGCGGGCGAGACTGGTGAAAATGCTTATTGCCGACGTGTGGGGGGACCGGAAGGGAGAGACCTGCCTGGACTGCGGGTGCGGGTCGGGCATGGGGGCGGCAGTCCTGAGGGAGATGGGATTGAACCCACTGGCCTATGACAACGACCCGACTCTACTATCCCTCGGCCTCTCCAAGGGACGGCTGCTCCCCGAGGAAACCATGCTCATCGACGCCACCCTAGCCGGGCATTATGTACGCCCCGCCGAGCTTGGTCTTGCTCTCATGGCCGGCACCATCAATGACTTCACCTCGCTGATCTGGAGCGCCATCCTTCATGAGCTGATGGACCTCTCCGCCGAGACCATGGTCACTGTGGAGAGCCAGAAAGAGGCCGATCTTGTGAAGATGTGGGCTCTGGGAGAGCAGAAGAAGGTCCGGGTGTTCGAGAACGAGAATGACCGCTTCTACGATCGATGGGTCTGTCTCATTGAATGATCACTTGGCCCCTTGAGCCGAGAGGATCGGAGCTTCCAACTCGGCATTGGGGTTGATGACCATGCGGTCGATCACGATGTCGACTTCCACGTTATGGACGTTAGGGATCTTGAGAATCTCATTCTGTATGAGCTCGTAGAGGGAATCTACGCTCTTGGTATAGACCATGCAGACGAGCCCGTGGTCACCGAACACCCTCATGACCGACTCGATCTCCCTGTATCCACGCAACTGATCGATGACCGCGTTGACCGCCGTGCCCATGATCTCCAACGCGATGATCCCTTTCATCAAGCCCATTCGGCTGGGGTTCGTGACCACGGTGTATTGGGTGATATAGCCCTCCTGCTCCATCCGAGACAGACGGCGGGAAACCGTAGCCTTTGATATGCCTAAAACCTCGGATATCTTGCCTAAGCTCTCCCTAGAATTATCCCGCAGCATCCTCAATATCTTCAGGTCGGTTTCGTCCATGCCTTCCCCTGCAACATTGTTCCAAAACCAATCCTAGAAGAGGATAGATTGTGGAGTTCGTTTCACATAATGGCATAATATGTATTAATCGTTGTCGAAAAGAAATAAAAGGTGTTGCCCCCCCGGAAGGGAGGGAAAGTAGTTATCAGGACTCAATGGTCGCCCGATCAGCTGCGTTCGGTGACCTTCAGGTCGCTGAACCGATAAACATGTTGGGGACAGACCGACTCACAGTTCTTGCACGCTGTGCCCAGGCAGAACTCGGTAGCGATCTTTATGGTGTAGCCATATTGCCCGCCATCAAGCACTTCCAGCGCCCTCTCCGGGCACTCCTTGGCGCACTTCCGGCAACCGATGCAGCCTTCGAAACCCCCCATGAGGTACACGCCGACGTTGTCCAGTATCTTGAGGCCCTTGTCCCCGATGATCGGAATGTCCGAGGAGACGATGCGCCGGGTGGTCTTCGGGCGGACGATCGGCGGCAACGGCCGGAGACCGGCCGCGCGCAGCGATTCGTTGTACAGGTCGAAGGGCATGCCCTCCCCCCAGTAGGCGATCTCATTGACATACATGTCCTCGAAGATCTTGCTGGTGGCGAACATGATGTGCTTGGAGGCTATGGAATCGGCCACCTTCTGCATCTCGTCCACCGCTTCGTCCTTGACCAGTAGATCATAGGCCATCATCAGGGAAGTATTGCCCGCCTGCACGGTCCGTTCCACGACGCGCGGTACCATTCCTACCGTCTGGGCTTTAATCGGGTCCACGTAAGTGCCTGAAGCTCCGGCCAGATACATGGCCTTGACATCCGCGTCGTCGATCCCGACTTCTTCTATGAGTGTACGGTGCCCGGCCCGGATGGCGCCCATGGCCTTACCGGCCTCGCCGAGATCATGCTCTCCGAAGGCAATCCCATCTTGGAAGTGAAGCTGCTTGTCCGGCGTGCAAATGAATGGCGGCTTAATGAGTCCGGACTCCAGGCCAAGGGCGACCGCGGCGACGACCCCCGTGCCGGTGATCCCCCGGGCCCTGATGTCACTGACTGGCCGGACGTCCCCGGTGGAGGGATTCATCTTGGTGCCCACCACGGGCTTCAGGTGCTCGTTGAGCACCACGTTGTTCCACATCCCGTCCTCAGCGAAGCTGAAGTCTGAGATGGCGAAGGGGGCGGCGAGCATTCCACAGTCGATCGCCTGGCCCTCCATAGCCGGACCGGCCGCGGCCGAGCCGGTGTATAGTTCACCATCGTGGTACAGCCCCATCTCCGCATTGGTCCCGTAGTCGGTGACCATGCAGGTGTCCTTCTCATCCAACATGTTGGACTTGATGATCATGGCTAGAGCATCGGCGCCAATCTCATGACGGATCGACGGAGGAATAACCACCGCAGTCTCCGATCTCACCGCGGTAAGACCGATATCGCCGGCGGTGATGACCTTCGCTCGCCGGTCAGGGACCTTGACATTGAGGCGTTTCAGAAGGGACTGGCCGGCATATGCCAGATCCCTGATCTCGATGCCTTCGAACATTGAGACCTGGGCAGGGTTGCCGCATACGGCGATCCGGTCGATCGTCTTTGGGTCCACCCCATGCACCTCGATGAGACGACCGACCGTATCCATCACGATCTTGTGACCGACGTTCGCGCCGTTCTCAAGCCAGAAGTGCAAGTGGTCCATGATATTGGCGCCCGGGAGCGGATGGCGCATGGTGATCGCCGTGGAAATTATCTTGCCGTTCTTGGAGAGGTCGACGAGATGCGTCCGGTATCCACTAGTACCAACATCTAGAGCAATTCCAAATCCCATAGAAATTCCCTGCTGGATGGAGCGGTATGGGAATATAAAAAGAATCTCACGAAAATGGGACGAGCCCTCCGAGCACACACCCGGAGCGGATATCAGGTACGAAATCATGAACTATCGTTCAGGCCATCTCTCCTCGATGAACTCGAAGGAGAGGTTCCAGGCGGCCATGCTAGGTGATGTTCCCGACCGTATACCGGTGTTCTATCAACACTTCAGCGCCGGGAGGCACGTGCTCAATGCCACCGGACTGACGATCAGGGAAGGATTTCATGACCCCGAGACCTTCGCCCGCCTGTGCCTCAAGGGACAGGAGCTGTTCGGGTTCGACAACATCATGTTGGGGTGGGGCGACCTGCTGACCGAAGCCCGGGCCATGGGCAGCACCTGGCGGTTCCCGGAGAAGGACTTCTACCCCCGAATTGACAGCTACGCTGTAAAGGACCTGGCGGATGTCGACCGCCTCGCTGTCGTTGACCCAATGGAGGACGAGTTCTGGTCTGTCCCTCTCAAGGCAGGGCGAATCGTGAGAGACAAAATCGGAACGGAAATTGCCATCGTCGGGAGCACCCTGTCCCCGTTCTTCGTAGCCACCGAACTGCGTGGGTATGAGAACATAATGATGGACGCTCTCTCCACACCGGATGTGGTAGAGAAGATGGTCTCCGTAGCCCTTGAATCGCTCAAGCTGTACGGCGAGAGGCTGTCGGCCCTGGGGATCGAGGAGGTGTTCATCGACGACAGCGGAGCCTCCGGCGCCCTCGTCTCGGAAGATATGTGCGGGGCCTTTGATACCAAGTTCGTGAAGGCGCAGGTCCAGCGTTACCGTGCCCTCGGCCTTAGGTCCATAATCCACAACGACGCACAGATGCCATATCTGGACCTGCAGGCGGGGACGGGGGCGGCCTGCCTCCACTTCAACAACGATCTGGTCGACCTGCCCGAGGTCTTCGCCAGGTACCGGGGCAAGGTAACCCTGATGTCCGGCATCAACCACCAGGAGCTGCTGTTCAAGCACACCCCGGCAGAGGTAGAGGATGCTGTCAGGAAGGTCATCGATCTCTACGGAAAAGAACCTGGCCTGGTCATCGCTCCCGGCTGCGAGGTCCCGTTCAAGAGCCCCTTGGAGAACATGGTCATGCTCAGACAGGCCTGCGAGACGTATGGGCGCCTTTAAAAGCAATATAAAAAAATGAGATAACTGGAAGGGGTTTGGATCGGTCTGACCGTTCCAAGGACCTTTTCAGCCCTTGATGGCCTTGACCATGGCCTCGATGTTGGCCTTGGGCACACGGGCAGCGAGTCCGCAACCAGGGGCGACGATGTTGAAGCCGGCCTCCTTGATCTGCAGAGCGTGCTCGCGGCACTCCTCGGGGGTTCCCTGGAGCAGCGGGCGGACGACACCCATGTTGCCGACGAGGGCAGCGCGGTTGTCGACGATCTTGACGGCCTCGAACGGGTTGACCTTCTCTTCGATGGACAGACCATCGGCACCGGTGTCGATCATGTGGTCGAGCAGGACGGTGGTGTTGCCGCAGATGTGCAGGATCTTCTTGGCACCCTCGGCTCCGATCCAGGTCTCCTTGATGTAGGGCTTGGCGAACTCGTCGAACATCTCGGCGGACATCATGTCGGTCGAGGCGGAGGGGTCGCTCATGGCGATGACGTCAGCACCAGCGGCCACTAGAGCCTTCTGGTACTCCTTCTCCATAGCGGCGGCGACCTTGCAGAACTTGTGGACGGTTTCCGGCTCAGTGATCATCATGAGCAGCAGGGTCTCGGTCCCGATCATGTGGCCAGCGATGGTCACAGGGCCAGTGGTACCGACGACGATGGGCAGCTCGTGGCCGACCTCCTTCTTCAAGATCTTGGTGGCCTCGATGACGGTCTTAGCCCTTCCCTTGTGCATGAAGTCCTTGTCGAACACAGGGTCAGCGTCGGACTCGAAGGGGTGCTTCTTGACCATGGGGGTCCTGTCGACCTTGCCCAGGTCCACGGTGGCGCCGAGAGCCTCAGCCTCGACGGTCAGGCAGAAGGGGATCCTGGCGTTCTCGAACCCAAAGACCTTGGCGCCAGCAGCGCCGAGGGTGGCCATCATCCTGGCATCAGTGTGAGCCTCTGGCCAGTGTACACCAACGGCATCCATCTGGTCAACGGTGACGGACTGGGTAACGCATCCAACTGCGGGCCTGTCAAGCTGCTTGCGAGAGAGGGCTGCTAGAAACCTTTCCTTAGGTGTCACGATTTATCCTCCTAATATTTCAGTAACTTGGTTCGCAATTAGACTTACCATATAATTAGTTTTCGTCACATTGGATAAACAATTGTTGTTCTTGAAAACACTGGCCATATCATCTACCTGCCTGGTCAGATGAAACAACGTTTCATGGGATGAACGATCTGCGAGACCAGTCCCGTGACCCACATCCTCGCCCGCGGAGGCGGACCCGACCGCGGCGTCAAGCGTCTCCGGTACAATGTTGCGTTAGCCCATGAGGGTGTGATCCGCCTCTCAGCGCCTCGCCCGGGCGATCGCTTCCTTGACCGAACCGGAGGAACGCTCGATGGCTCGCCAGGGATCACCTCTCTCCTCCAGCCGAGCAAGGACCGAACTGATGCTGAAGCTCCTCGAGTTCAGCCCCGAGCCCTCCAGTTCACTCCACTCTAGAGGGGTAGCCACCGGGGCACCGTCCCGGGCCCTCAGTGCATAGGGGGGCACAGCGGTCTGGGCGTAAGAGTTGCGGTAGACGTCGACCAGCAGTCGGCCACTCCTCGCTTCGACCAACCTCTCGGTGGTGAACCGCTCATCGCCCTCCACCATCCTGGATGCGATCATCTTGGCGAGAGACAGCACCTCCTCGAAGCTGGCCACACGGTCGAGAGGCACGGTGACATGGAGGCCGCGAGACCCAGTGGTCATGACGAAGGGCGTCAGCCCCAGCCCCCTCAGTTCCTTGGCCGCGCTCCTGGCGGCGTCCTTGACCACAGAGAAATCCTTGTCCGAGGGATCCATGTCCAGAATCATCCTATCGGGGCGCTCCAGGGAGCTCGCACGGCTCAACCAGACATGAGGGGTCAGGCAGGCCAGATTGGCCAAGTATACCATGTCGGCCTCCTTCTCGCACACCGCGTGCACGACCTGGCCGCCCTTCTTCCGAACTGCCACCGTTCTGAACCATGGGGGAAATCGCTCGGAGACCTGCTTCTGGTAGAAGCTTTCGCCATCAATGCCGTCAGGATAGCGGAGCATGCTCACCGGGCGCCCCTCAATGTGAGGGAGTATGAACCTCGAGGTGGCCGAGTAATAGTCGATCACATCTCCCTTGGTCAGGCCGTCCCGAGGATACAAGACCTTGTCCCGGTTGGTCACCTCGACCTCCACACCGTCATAGATTGCCATTCGACCCCCATGGTCCCGATGAATGCAAGCTTGCTAAGCGCACGTAGATGATTATGCATCGAAAATAAAAAAATGTTAAAGGTGAAGGGCAGGTGCCCTTCGGGTTCGTGAATGTTTTTACTTTATCAGAGTCTGGACGACCTGGACCGCTTCGACCGCGTCGTAGGCCCAGCCGTTGGCTCCAATCTGGTTGGAGAACTCCTTGGAGGTAGCGCCACCGCCGATGATGGTCTTTACCTTGCCCTTGAGGTTCTCTTCCTTCAAGATCCTCTCGATCTCCTTCATGCCCGCCAGGGTGGGGGTCATCAGGGTAGAGGTGGCCAGTACCTGGGCGCCCTCGGACTTAACCTTCTCGACCAGGTTCTTGACGGGAACGTCACGACCCATGTCGAAGATGGTCAGGCCGGCACCAGTGAGCATGGCCTTCACGATGTTCTTGCCGATGTCGTGCACATCGCCCTCAACGACCGCGAGGACGACCTTGCCGGGAACGGCATTAGCGTCGACCTTCAGTTTGGGAAGAGTGACGTCAAGTGCCTGGTACATGGTCTGGGCGGACAGAAGTACCTGGGGCAAGAAGTACTGCTTGCTCTCATACTTCTGACCTACAACAGCCATAGCCTTGCTCAAGCTGTCGAAGATGATGACCTTGGGGTCGACTCCGGCAGCCAAAGCCTGCTCCGCAAGGGGCTTGGCTTCCTTTATCTTTCCCCTTACTACGACATCTGCTAGCTTATCAAGTATCTCGTTGCTCATTTAGATTCCCTCCTCAATTATCAAAAAGGTTGAAAATGGAATAATGTTGCATCATAATAAATTCTTTTATGGATGGTTAATCCATCCAAACTAAACACTGGTTAAATGTTTTACCATCTGGCTCTGTTTTTAGGAAAACGATTGTTACATTGTTGCATTCTGGTTTCGGTATCCTAGCTGACCTGTTAACAGTGTTTAGAAGACTCCTCGGAATTATATGTATTTCGTATCGACTATAATCTAAGGCCCTCCAATGAGGCTAGTGTACCCAGGGGCAGGAGCCCGATATCACTGCAGGCGAAAATCTCCCCCCTGCGCACATCGCAGTTTTTTAATATTGGCGAAAGACAATCTCCAGGGCCTACTCCAGTGAGATCGGTTCCTGAGGCCAAAGGACTGTAGGGCGGGAGGACGAGGATGCGCTCCTCCCTTAACCAGAGATGGCAGGGGAGCTTGAGGTAAGCGCCAACGCGGTCGACTATCTTGACCGAGGGATGCTCGTGCCCCATGACCAACGGACGCTCGCCGCAAGGGAGGTGGCCGTGGACGAAGGTGATCCCCGCGGCTTTATACTGGGCCACAACTGGTACCTGTATCCTCGATACTATATTCTCTATGTAATTATCATGATTGCCTTTGACCAATACGATATCGGTCCGGTCCGATACACTATCCAGTACCGACCGCACATCTTTCATCTCCTGGCCCAGGTTTCGGCTGAACTCATGCTTGAGGTCGCCGAGGATGACCAGGCGGTCGGGTTCGTACCTGTCGACCAACCTGGACAGGGAGGCGATGACCGTCTTCGTCTGGATGCGGGGGATGTGAATACCCTCGGCCTCCAAGGCCGATTCGTAGCCGATGTGCAGATCGGCGATCACCACGGTCCTCTCCTCCGGAAGGTGGAGGCACAGATCAGAGGACATAAACACATTGTCGAAAGCCTCGATATCGTCCATCGCTTCAGCGGTCCAGCCCGGTCAGGCATGGTTTCGAAGCGGAGAACACTATTAGAATCTTGTCTCCGGTCGTTTTCGCCTGACCTCCCGAAAGATGTATGAACGAGGTCCGGTCTTGACGGCACCGTGATCAGGAACACCTTTCAGATCCTGCCCTCCGTCGGCAATGGTAAGGAGAGGACTCTGTGGAAGAGCGGGGTGCGGGACTGGGACGAGTTCCGCGGCGAGAGAAAGGTAAAGGGCATCTCCGCGGACCGTAAGGTAGACATGGACCGCCACCTGGACCGCGCCGACCATTTCCTAGACCGGGGGATGACCGACTATTTCTGCAAGATCCTCCCCACGGTCGAGCACTGGCGACTGTACGACCGATTCAGGAAGGAAACCGCGTTCCTCGACATCGAGACGGACGGACGCTCGTCCTACGCCAACGTCACCGTGGTGGGCATTCACCGCGACGGACAGACCATCGCCCTGGTGAAGGGACAGAACCTCAGCGCAGAGACGCTGTCCGAGGCGCTGGAGGGCGTGAAGCTCATGGTGACATTTAACGGCAGCTCGTTCGACCTTCCCATCCTGGGCTATCATTTCCCCCTCGCCGTGCCCCGGGTACCCCACTATGATCTCCGTCATGCTTGCCGCCGGGTCGGGCTGACCGGGGGGCTCAAGTCGATAGAGAAGCAAATGGGAATGGCCCGGGCCAGAGAGGTAGAGTATGTCACGGGGGAAGAGGCGGTATACTTGTGGCGGGCGTGGGAACGGTCGGGGAGCAAGAACGCCCTGAAGCTCCTGAAGCGATACAACGAGGAGGATACTGTGAACCTCCTACCTATCGCCGATCGAGTGTATGGGATGCTTAAGGACCGCATCGTGAGCTGTTCCGGGGAGTGTTGCGGGACATGACCGCCCGGGACGAGTACGGATTCGAGAGCGCGGCGGCGGCCGCTGCGGGAATGCTCATCTCCTCACGTTCGGTGCTCGTCGTCGGGCATATCGATGCGGATGGCATAACCGCGTCCGCCATCGCCTCCACAGCGTTGACGAGGGCAGGCATACCACACGAGGTATGCTCTGTCAAGAAATTGGACGAAACGGAAATCGCTCGGAGCATGGAACATAGGGCTGAGAGGATATGGTTCGTGGATCTAGGAAGCGGATCGCTCTCCAAACTTGACAGGGAGAGGTGCGTCATCACCGATCATCACCGCGTCGATCCCACGGCAGCGGGAGAGTGGCGGGGGCACGTGAACCCTCACCTCTTCGGCATCGATGGTTCCACCGAGATATCAGGGGCAGGAGTGACATATGTGGTGGCAAAAAGGATGGATGCAAGGAATGCCGACCTCTCCGCCCTCGCTGTCGTCGGAGCGGTGGGTGACTACCAGGAAGCTGCGGAAGGTCGCCTGGTTGGATACAACCGCGCCATCCTCGGCGATGCCACCGCCCTCAGGTTGATCGCCGCAGAGAAGGATGTGAGGTTGTTCGGCCGGCAGACTCGCCCGGTCCACGCTCTTTTGCAGTACTCCTCAGAGCCGTCGCTTATGCCGTTCATTGCCGGGGGAGGGGGACGAAGCGAGGCCACCCCGGTCGACAGCGCGGAGGATGAGGACGATAAAATGGCCACCATCGACTTCCTCGAGGAGCTGGGGATCGCCATCGATCAAGGTGATACTTTCCGCACCTGGAGCCAGCTTAGCTTCGAGGAGAAGAGGACGATCGTCAGCGCCCTGGTCGCCCGCATGATCGACCAAGGCAAGGGTTTGCCTATGGTCCGCCGCTTGATCGGGGAGGTATATACGCTATCGCCTGACATTCCGGGAGCTCCCCCTGGTTGGCTGGTAGGCCCCGAAGGCACCGCCAAGGGGGGCAACGGTTGCACGTGGAGGCCAAGCGCCAGGGTCCTCCTGGACGCGAAGGAGTTCTCCACTCTGCTCAATGCCTGCGGTCGCCATGAGAGGGCCGAAGTAGGAATGAAGGTATGCCTGGGAAACAGGGGGGAGGCATTGGGCACTGCTCTTTTGCAGCAGGACGATCACCGCCGGAAGCTGAGAGAGGCCATCGATCTGGTCAAGACCTCCCCGGAACATGGGGCCAGGACGGTAACTCCCAGGGGCGTGGAGCTGAAAGCGGTGCGTTACTTCCATGGGGGCATGGAGATCGAGGACACCATCGTGGGCATCGTGACCGGTATGTTATTGGGAAGCCCTGATTTCCCTCATGATCGCCCGCTCATCGCCTTCGCCCAGGCCGGGGACGGCAGCTGTACAGTCAAGGTGTCCGGCAGGGGCACCAGGGACCTTACACGGAGGGGGCTCGATCTGTCATCGGCCATGCGCACCGCGTCCGAGCGGGTGGGCGGGACGGGCGGAGGCCATAATATCGCTGCCGGGGCCACGGTGCCCGAGGGCAGGGAGGAGGAGTTCCTCCTGGCCATCGACCTGGAGATCAGCTCACAGCTCAGCCCATGAGCTTGACCAGGATGGCCTTCTGAGCATGCATGCGGTTCTCGGCTTGATCGAAGACCACGCTATGCGGCCCGTCGATGACGTCGGCGGTGACCTCCGAGCCGCGGTGGGCGGGCAGACAATGCATGAACAGACAGCCCCTGTTGGCTAGGGCCATGAGGTCCCG
Source organism: Methanomassiliicoccus sp. (assembly GCA_033485155.1). NCBI lineage: Archaea > Methanobacteriati > Thermoplasmatota > Thermoplasmata > Methanomassiliicoccales > Methanomassiliicoccaceae > Methanomassiliicoccus > Methanomassiliicoccus sp. Next base: position 374,023 of record JAWQJJ010000002.1, on the reverse strand, counting down.
GTTGACCTGGAACGGCATGAGAAGGCGCTCCTTCATCTGGGCTTCGGCCTCCTGGCCCATGGAGATCCAGGTGTCGGTGTAGATAATATCTGCCCCCTTGGCCGCTTCCGCCGGGGAGGTGGTGACCCCGCTGCTGACCCCTTTCTTTTCGGCCAAGGACGCGGCGCTCTTCAGCAATTCGCGGTCCGGGCGGTACTCCGCAGGGGTGGCGGCGACGAAGTCCATGCCCACCAGGGCGGCTCCCAGGGCCAGGGAGTTGCACACATTGTTGCCGTCGCCGATGTAGGCCAGCTTCAGGCCTTCGAAACCTCCCTTGTGTTCCTGGATGGTCAAAAGGTCGGCGACCACCTGGCAGGGGTGCTCGAGGTTATCCAGAGCATTGACCACCGGCACGCTGGCCTTGCATGCAAGCTCGACCACGTTGTCGTGGTTGAACGCCCGGTACACGATGCCGTCGACGAACCGGCTGAGGACCATTGCGGTGTCCGCCACGGTCTCCCCCCGTCCAAGCTGGGAATCCTTCTGGCTGAGAAAAATGGAATGCCCTCCAAGTTGGAGCATCCCTACCTCGAAGGATACCCTGGTACGGGTGCTGGATTTCTCGAATATCATGGCCAGGGTCCTGCCCTTCAGCTGCTGACCGCTCTTCTCGTTCTTCCTCTTCAGCTCCAAGGCCGAGCTGAGGATATCTTCAATATCCTCACGTAGGTCCAGCACCGAAATGACGTCCCTTTTCATGTTTTCGGTGAGAAAAGAAAGGTACACCACTTAACCGTTATGTAGTGCTATGTACAACCGGGCATCGATTGTGTCGTGCAAAGGTCGAGGTGATTCTGGACGGTACAGTTCAGGGGCACTCCGTCCGATGAGTAGGATGGTGAGACCCGGAACGACGATAATGGGCATCCGGTGCATGAGAACATGGTCCGACCAGACGCAAATCTGCCAACGGGCCCGCTCGACTGATTACAATGGTCAAGCGCCCTGAAGAAAGATTTAATTAGATTAAGGCATTGAGGACATGCCGCTACGGCCGGGTTGGGGTAGCCTGGCATCCTGTGGGACTGTGGATCCCTAGACTCGAGTTCAAATCTCGGACCCGGCCCCCTCTTCTATCTTCTCGACCAGCGATGCCATATTGTAACATATTGATGGGATTCCCTACCTCTCAATTCGAAGGCTCATCGATGACCTCGAACTCCCGCTCGATGAACGCCAGGTCCTTGGCATCTATAGCTAGAGGGTCGATAGGAACAATGAATTTGGAGCCGGATACCACCACCGCGTCGCGCACCGCGTAGATGAGCTTCAACACCTTGTCCAGCTGGTTCTCTGAAATCAAGTAGTCGAGCCCGTCCAGCAACAGCACGGAGTTGCTACCCTTCTGCAGGAAGTCGACCATGGTATGCTGGATTATGGTCAGGGCGGCGGGGTCCAGGCGATCCTGTCCGGGCTGGCCGGACAGCCACATCACGGGCGCCTTAACCGGGCCGTACCTTTCGGTGACCTGCTGCGGATGGAGATTAGTGATGAGCAACCCACGGCTGCCGTTCTCCACCTCGCTGGCGAACATGCGGTAGGAAGCATCGGCCCTCTTTGCTTTGACCAGATCACAATGGCCGCTCACCAGGGTGACCTTGGCGACCTTGGCCTTGCGGGCATCGTTGTCCGACTTGATCTGGGGAGCCCCGAACGGTTTGTAGTTAATGATGGTATACGCGAAGATGAAGCCCGTAGTCAGCAGTCCGATGGGCAGGAGGTTATGCATGTCCATGACCGACCACGCCAGGAAGTTATCCATCACCGTGAAGGCAAAGGGGAAGAACAGCCCCATGGAGACCAAGGTGCAGTGCCGCCTCAGCCTCTCGTCCTCGGTCCGGTCCCAGATCTCATTGAGGAAAAGGATGGGGGGTACGCAGAATAGCCCCAGGATGACTAACCAGACTATGGTGGATATGTTGGGTGACCACCAGTAACCGCCCTCTCCGTTCACCACCTCGTTCGGCAGCAGGACGACGGCGAGGGCGGCCGCGGCCGAGAGCGCCATGAAGCTCTGCTTCTTATTTATCACCCAGGAGCCCTGAGCCTCATAGGGGGGGTATAGTGATAGGTATAGGATCGCGGAGGCCATCAGAACCCCGGAGAACATCACGTAGCGGGTGAACAGGTGGGCGAGGCTGTCGCTCCCAGAATTGTGAAGGAGGAACATGGCAGAGGCATAGATGGCCACCGTGCACATGGCGATCATGTACACTTGGGAGATCTTGAGGTACGGGTTCAGCTTTAAAATGAATATGCCGAGCCCAAGGCATACTATGCCGGCTACAAGCACGTCGACCGAATAGATAGAGCCGCCCCCAACATGTCCGTCGAACAAAAACATTCATACATACAAATAATGAGCGACCCAGGTCGCAATCTTTGGAGCAGGAAGGATGGCAGGCTCCGCGGTCTGAGAGGCCGGAACCTCACACCCAATCGGTGTCGCCGAGCATGATGTGGGCCCGCAGCCCCTTCCTGGTCAGGCTGGCCATGAGGGGACCTGCCCCTGCTCGCTCCAGAGCGATTACCTTCATCTCGTGATCTCCCGTGTACCGGACCTGGGAAAGGAACCCGACCTCGGTCATCTGCTTCCCGTAAGGATGCCCCTCCGGCAGACAGCACAATACGGTCTCGATGAGCATGCCCTTGGCCAACGTTATGCAGTCCATCAACAGCAGGGGTATGACATCCGGTGATCGAGGGTCGGCTAGGCAGTCCACGATGTTCAGGAACCGGGAGCCGTCCTTGGATTCTTCGCGCATGACCATGTATCCGACCAGCCGCCCGTCGTGGCGGGCGGTGCGGACGATGAAGTCCCCAGAGCGGGGGTCGCAATACCTCCAGTTGAGGTAGGCGCTATCCCGGACGATCATGACATCGAAATCCTCGCTGGCCCGGAGGTACAGCTCATCGAACTCGCTCCCCATCTCACCTTCCTGGCCCAAGGTGATACCGCCTCCCACGTCAACCCGGGGGCCCAGGGATCGGCGGAGGATCTGGTAGCTGGAATACCCCAGACGCTTGATGGAACCGAAACGGACCTTCTTGAAGAACTGCTCCTCATCGATGATGTAGCGATGCTGAAGCATGACAATGCCCAGGTCCTTGAACCCCTGCTTGGTCACGCTGAGGTTATAGGAGGCCCAGTTGGGGAACCCAAAGTCCAGTTCCACATTGTGGTGGTCCTTCATGCCGTTGCGGCACTTCATGGTACGGCCGATGAGCCCCGCCCCCCGGAAGGCGGGATCGGTGCACAGGTCCACGCCCTGAGAGGCGATTATCGTTCTATCCCCGACCTTCATGCGAACGGGCATGGACGCGGAGTGGGAGATAACGCTGTCCCCGTTCAGGGCCACGCACACCAGGTGGAACCCTAGAGGGTTACCCAGGAATTTCCATCTCCAATGCTCCAGATGGTCCACGGTCGTGCTGGTGGCGGGCCAGCCCATGACGTTCTCTAGGAACGGCACTATCGCTGTCTCATCACCTTCCAGATAGGCACGGACCTCTATGTCTAGTGGGAGGTCCGCAGGATCGGACCTATCCGACGAAACCGATTTAACACCCTTTGGAGACCATGCCTTTTTGGGTAAAAAACCTTGTGCCCAGTGTTGACGGCCGGTATAAAACATGATTTTCGCTCCCGGAAGAGATTATATCATAGTCGCCCCATAGTCCGCCCCGGTGAGCGAAATGGGATATTCTGGACCGCTTGAGAAGATAGATGATTATCGTTGGAGGATCCCCCAGAGCTACAAGACCGGCATGCGCACCGACGCCGTCATCTTCGCCAGCGAGCGGATGGTTCCCAGCCTCCGGGAGGACAACGCTCCTGAGCAAGCGGCCAATGTGGCCTTCCTTCCGGGCATCGTGGGTAACGCGATGGCTATGCCTGACATCCACTGGGGCTACGGGTTCCCCATCGGCGGGGTCGCGGCCATGGACCTCGAGGAAGGAGTCATTTCACCTGGAGGAATTGGTTTCGACATCAACTGCGGCGTCAGACTGATTCGCACCGATCTGGAAGAGAAGGATGTCCGCCCGGGGATCAAGGACCTTATCGGCACCCTGTTCAAGAACGTCCCCGCCGGGGTCGGCTCGGAGGGGGTGGTGGACATTGCCTCGGCCCAGATCGACGACATACTGCTGCGAGGGGCAGAGTGGGCGGTGGACAACGGCTACGGATGGCCGGAGGACCTGGAAGCCACGGAGGAGGGGGGCCGCATGAAGACCGCCGACCCCATCAAGGTCAGCTCCAAGGCCAAACAGAGAGGGGTTCCCCAGATCGGCTCGCTGGGCTCGGGCAACCACTTCCTGGAGGTGGACGTGGTGGACAAGGTTTTCGATACTGAGGCCGCAGAAGCCTTCGGGCTGAGGGAGGGTCAGATCACCGTTTCCGTCCACTGCGGTTCCCGAGGATGCGGGCATCAGATCGCCACCGACTATCTGCAGGTGATGGAGAGGTACATCAAACAGAGCGGGACGCAGCTTCCTGACCGTCAGCTGGCCTGCGCTCCGGTACGGTCCAAGGAGGGCGAGGATTACCTCAAGGCGATGTCCTGCGGGGCCAATTTCGCGTGGGCCAACCGGCAGATGATACTCCACTGGATCAGACAGTCCTTCGAGGAGCATTTCAAGCGGGACGCCGAGAGCATGGGCATGCACCAGGTATACGATGTGGCGCACAACATCGCCAAGGTCGAGGAACATCTCGTGGATGGTAAGAAGCGCAATGTCGTCGTCCACCGGAAGGGCGCCACCCGTGCGTTCCCCCGTGACCGCCCAGAGGTCCCGTCCAAGTACCGTGCGGTCGGCCAGCCGGTCCTCATTCCGGGAGACATGGGCAACGGCAGTTATGTCCTGGTGGGCACCGACCTGACGATGTCCGAGGCGTTCGGCTCGACCTGCCACGGCGCCGGGCGGGTAATGTCCAGGAACGAGGCGCTGCGCAAGTTCACCGTGCAGGGTATCCGCGATGGACTATCGGCCAAGGGGATATTCCTCAAGTCTGCGACCAAGGATGGCATACTGGAGGAGGCCCCGGAGGCCTACAAGAACATCGAGTCGGTCATCGACGTGGTGGTGGGTGCCGGTCTCTCTCGCAAAGTGGCCCGGATCACTCCCATCGGCGTGATGAAGGGTTAGCCGAACAGCGCCTTGAGGGCCGCCCGCTCCACTTCTTCTTTGTTCCTCGGAGGGGTTGACACCATGACCGCCCAGTCGTGGACCCCCCGCGATTGGATGGCCTTAGCCAACGGACTGTAGCGGGACAGTGGCCTTACTCTGTCCCCTTCCAGGATCGGTATGTCGGTCTTGCCGATCCGGGGCTCGCATAGGAGAAGGGACCGGTTAGGTATGTCCAGCAGGACCTCGGACTCATCGACGCCGGCCCGCTCGGCGATCTCCCTCTCCTTCTCCTTCCGCCGGCGATACTCTGACAGCTCGACCAGCCGCTGGAGCTGCTCGTCGGTCAGTCCGGATACCGGCAGCATGACCGTCTTCTTGTACAGCCGACGGTAGTCCAGGAGGGTCATGACCCGTGAGGTTGCCCCCCCGCAGGCCTTTAACCGGGAAGCCAGCTCGCAGTCCGTGACAAGATGGGCGTCGCCCATCACTTCATGGGGAGCATGCTCCACCGCCTTGCACAGCATAAGCTCGGCAATGCGGGCGGTCTTGTGATAATATACCGAAGTATACATCAGAGCCCTCGCAACCATGAGGCCCTCGGCCGCGGCCAATCCGTTCTTGCTGATGACCAGATCCCCGTGGAACACGGCCACCGTCTGCAGCAGACGATCGACGTCGATTGTCCCGTGGGCGACCCCGGTGTAGTAGGCATCCCGCTTGAGGTAGTCCATCTGGTCTACGTCCAGAGGGCCGGAGATTATCTGACTCAGGTAACGCTTGGTCCCGAAATGGGCCTGCCCACCTTCCACCAACAGAGCTTGTCCCGGTCGTGGGTCCTTGCGCGAGGCCACTATGAGCTCGCACACCTCATCGGACGATATGCCGTTGCTCTCCAGCACCTCGATTATCGGACGGATCGGGCCCAGCACCTCCTGCGCCCTCTCGCCGACCGATGGTAGCTCCCCCCGGATCAGCGCGGTCGTCGTATCCATATGGTCCTTTCCCGACCGGTCGTGCACGATCTCCTCCAAAGTGTGGGAGAACGGGGCGTGCCCGATGTCATGTAGGAGGGCGGCGGCCAGCAGGGTCCTCCCTTCGTCCTCGGGAAGGTCAAGGGCACGCGCCATTAGACTAGCCATGTGATAGGTACCCAGCGAGTGCTCCAAGCGAGTGTGATTCGCTCCGGGGAACACGAAGTGGGCAAGCCCCAGCTGATGCACGCCATGCATGCGCTGCATCTCCGGGCGTTCTAGAAGCTCAAGGAAGACGTCCTCGACCTTCACGCTACCGTACACACAGTCATGGATCACCTTGGAACCGGCCACGACGATGAAGCGGCCGGGAAGATAATAATGCTTGGCCCCCCGTCGGGACCAAGTTTTTCTTAAAAACTTAAGGGGCTTACCGGAAGCCGCCCCGGATCTTGTTGCGGTCGATCTTCAAGCCCCGTGGGGTGACCACGATCAGGTCATGCCCGATGGCCGCCACATCGCCGCTGTTGTCCCTGGCGACCGCCTTGAGTTCACTGGTGATCCTCTTGAGAGTGTCGGTATCGTTCGCAATATTTGCGTAATCAAGGATCAGAACGTTGCCATCGTATACTGGCTGGGTAAGGTCGGCGAGGTCCTCATAGCGGTATATCTCAGCGAGCTTGACCATTCCCTTTCCGCCCGCGGAGGCCTCCTCCTCGAAGTACATGGCCCCGAGGTCAATGTATTGGTCCGTCTCCACGGTCTGTACGTCTTCCTTGTTCTTGCTAAAAGGCTTCCTGTTGAGTAGAGCCATGGCATCCCTATTCCGCGGTTATACGGTCTAGAATATTTAGCTCTTTCATACTGCGATGTAGATATTTGAGCCGTCCTATCTGGATAATGCTCTGCCCCCGGGGGCGGAAGGTGCCTAAAAAGGCATCGCTCAGTCCTCCCGCCGGCGAGGTCGTTGTTCTAACTGAAGAATATGCCGAGGCCGCGATCCGTTCAACTGTCCTCGTCCACTTTCCACAGCTTGTCCGCTACGAAGTGGATGCTCTTGATCGCCTTCCCGGGGGACTTGGTCCCCATCTGCTCGCCGGAGATCAGCGCCTCCCCTATCATCAGAGGGCGGCCGTTCTTGATGTCCTTCACCCAAACCAGGTCACCGGGCATGATCGATGGGTCGGCGTCCACTATGCCCGGGCCCATAACGTCCGCGCCCTTGGTGACGTAGGGCACGGCACCCATGTCCACGGTCACGAAAGCCTTGGTAGCGGGGTGCTTGAGCAGCCCCCTGACCGTCAGGAAGGCTTTTCCCTGGTAGACGATGCCCTGCACCTGGTTGCCGATGAACAGGACGTCGTACTCGGAGCTCTCGCCCCTGTCTACCGCCTCTCCGGGCAGGAACACCTCCACTCCCAGCCGAGCTTTGATCTCCTCGTCAAGAGCTTTGATCTCCTTCTCCCTGAGCCGGTGGCGCTTCCTGATCCTTATCTCGCTCATTGCCCTCCCATCTCTGGACCCGACTAAAGAGCTTTTCGACCCTACCTGCGCTTCTTGAACAGCTTGCCGAAGAAGCCTTTATTCTCGGTATCCTCCGCTTTGGCCGGAGTGACCTCCGCTCCCTTTACCGGACCGGGCGTGGCCGTCCCTCGGGGCACCTGCGGCTCGTTGATCTCCCGGACCACCTTTTCGAGCTCGTCAACGCCGGACATGGCGAACTCCGCGCCACAGTGAGGACACCGAGGGGCATCGGCCCGAACCCTCTGGTCGCACACTGGACATTCGATCTCCACGATATCCTGTTCCATCGATAGCCCTGGCCACGAGTATTCTATCAAGGATATAATGATAACTGGGCCAGAGGCAGGACCTTCTCCCGACGCGAGAGCATGTTCTCAGATGGTAAGCCTGGGGCGGTAAAGGTGATAAACAGATCACCACAATGTCCGTCCATGCGATGGGGCTTGCTTGGTGTAAGATTATCGATCGCTATCGTATACCTAGTGATCGCAGCGATCATAGTGATGAGCATTTTGCCTCTGGCCACCGGGAAGCTTCAGGTCTCGGTCCCTGAGGGTGAGGGCGGGGGGCCAGTGGCGGAAGGGAACAAGGTGACTTTGACCGTCCCGGTCGACATCACTAACGACGGGTACTTCAACATCGAGGACCTGACCGTCCGGTTCAGGGTCGCCGACCGGGGCGTGGTCCTCACCGAGCAGTCCTCTGTGCCGGTGGATGTGATCGCCGGCCGGACCAACCACCTCAATCTGACGATTACCCTGGACATGGACACCATCAGCGAAGAGAGGCTCAAGGATCTGGTGTTCAACTCCACCACCCTTGATCTCAATGTGGGCGTGGAGGCGGGATACTCTCTGGGACTGGTCAAGGCCTCCATCAGCACCAACCAACAGATGGAGTGGCACCCGATGGTCAGCAACGTCAGCATAGACACCAGCAACATCCAGTGGCACAACAACGGCACCAGCATGGACCTACTGGTCCCCTACTCCTTCGATGCCTCAGAGTTCGCACAGGGTAAGGCCGTGGGCATGCAAGCGACCCTCATGAACTCCACCGCGGTGCTGGGCACGGCGTCGCAGGAGCTCACCGTCGGACCGCATAACTCCGGTCAATTCCGTTTCGTGGTCTCCCAGCAGGCATTCCAGTGGCTGCAGTCCCATCCCGAGGCCTTAACCATAGGGGCGGACCTTTCCCTGATGGGGGCGACGATGCACTTCTCCAGGTCCATTCCGTCGGGAGGGCTGACATGAGCGAGTTCTCCCTGAGCATCGGCAACGTAGGCAGGGGCATCGTCTCATCGGTCTTCGCCGCGGTGAAGTATATCCTGATTCCCATCCTAGTCCTCACCGCTCTCACCGAGCTCTTCGCCCAGATCCAGGGAGCGACGGCCCTCGCCGACCAGCTCGACCTCGATAGGATCAGGTTGTTCGCCATCGTGCTCGGCATCCCAATCACCATGCTCGCCTTCTTCCGGGGGTTCTACCCCAAGGGCACTCGATCCCGCTTCGTCTTCGGTGCCGGGGTCAGCGTCCTGGTGTGCATCTGGACGTGGACGATGATGATGGGTGGCCACATCACCTTGGAGATGGAGGAGGTCGGGTTCACCCTATCCTACGTCGGTTTCGTCCTCCTGTTCATTCTCGCCGCCGCCCTCGGAGGGGTGTACTGCCTGGTCGAGATGATCTCCTACCGCAAGGAGTGGCTGGCCTCGGAGGACGGCCGGGAGGTCCATCCGGTGCATGATGTAGCCTGACATCTCGGCCCTTCCTCCTTCGAAACGAGGTCATAAGACTTTAATAGCTCACTAGAGCTAGACGCCCAACTACGGTGCACTCATATGGGAATCAGCATGGCCATTTGTGAGCTGGACAGCGTCAACTCGCTGTGCAAGAAGGACAAGGAAATGATCATCAAGGCCCGATTGCCGTCAGTGCAGGGCCTGGAGGCCTGCGCCGACTACGACGAGACGGTCATGACCGAGGACGCCAAGAAAGTGTTTGCCTCGGACTGGGAGGGCTTCCTGAAGAGGAACCGTTTGGATGAGGATAAGGAGTGCTTCCTTCTCGACAAGGTGAAAAAGGAGGAGGACGTGGCAAAGCTCAGGCCGGTGGCGAAGAAGGTGTTCACCGGATGGGTGGTGCTGGCCAAGATGTCCCCGGCCCAGGCCGAGGGCGCGGTGCGGACCGCCGGCCCCGACAACCTCCTGACGAAGTGGGATACCGTCCCCTTGGACGAGACCAACGTGATCTGCGGCAAGTGCCCGATGTCGTGGGACAAGGGGCGGGGGTGCATCGGTTCGTTCGGACCGGAGACCTCCCAGCTGCCGGAGATCGCCAAGAAGTACGGGCTAGCCATCGTCGCCCGGGTGCCCGAGCTCGCCGCCAGCAGGGAGAAGCTGTCGGCCGAGGACGCCCGCAAGCTGGCCGAGGAATGCAGGGTCCTAAAGGAGAAGCTCGAGGTAGAAGGGAAAGGACCGGCCCGGCGGTACGGCGGGGTCGTCGAGCGCATGGCGCTGATGGCTGAGCTGTGCGCCCAGAACGGCATGCGGTTCTACTTCCTTTGAGGGGCCACATGGACGCGATAGAAGGGCTGGACTACAAGGAGGTCAACGAGGCCTTCAATCTTTCCAGCTTCCATGCTGGATTTCTCAAGCTGGCCATCCTTAAGCTGGTGTCCCAGAGACCCTTGCACGGCTACGCCTTAATGAAGGAGATCGAGCGGATGAGCGAGGGGACCTGGAGGCCCAGCCCCGGTTCGATCTACCCGGCCCTTCAGGACCTTCTGGGCTCCGGATACATCGCCCAGCAACTGGAGGGTCGCAAGCGGATCTATACCATCACCCCTCACGGCGACACCGTCCTGCGATTCGCCTTGGACCACCTGAGGGTCAGCATCAGGAACCTGGGGAACCTCCTGGAATACCAGACCCAGAGCGAGTGAAACCCTTTATCTCCTTTTTCCACAAGCCGGGCAGTTGTCCGCCGGGAAGATCTCGATGGTCTCCCAGCTGTTGTGCTCCAAGTCTCCTATCAGCAGCCGTGAGCGCAGCGGCTGCCCTATGCCGGTCAGCAGCTTGATGGCCTCAGCCGCCTCCAGGCAGCCGAACACCCCAGCGGTTGGGCCGAGGATGGGGAACATTCGCTTACGTTCCGGGACCCGGGGGAACAGGCAGCGCAGGCAGGGAGTCCCTTTGTCGATGACGGTGATCTGTCCGTGCAGACCTTCGACAGCGGCGTGAACGAAGGGCGTCGAGGTCTGCAGGGCATGATCGTTGAGCACGAGCCTCGGCGGGATGCTGTCCAGGCAGTCGATGATCACATCGGCGCCTCGGAAGACCTCGGCGATGTTGTCCGGAGTGACCTCGACCTGATGGACCTCGACCTCGACCTGGGGATTGAAGCGCTTGAGCTTCCAGGCAGCGGATGCGGGCTTGGACACTTTGCCCACGTCCTCCTCCCAGTGCATGATCTGGCGGTTCAGGTTGGTCATGTCCGGGACCTGGGGGTCAGCGAGGATCAGCCTCCCCACCCCCGCTCCTGCCAGATAGGTCGACACAGGGCTGCCCAGCCCCCCCACGCCCATGACCCCCACGGTGCTATCGGCCAGCTTGTGTTGCCCCTCTTGCCCCATGCCGGGAAGGATCATCTGCCGGAGGTACCGTTCGGTCGAAGCCATGATGTTCCGGGAACGGCGGCGCCCCTATTAGGCCTGCCGGTATTGCCGCCGCATGGCGTTGCTGGCAGGGTGGTCGTCCCGGCGGGGGCGCCGTTCCGCCCTCACTTCCACCGGACCAGGATGTTCTCCCTCTGGAATGTCTTCAGGCTGAGGTAGGTGATCCCGATGTCGACGAGCAGCACGAGGCCGCACAGCAGGAGCATGATCTCCGGCCCTAGGCTGAAGAAACCGGCCAGGGCAATGACGAAGAACACCACCACCGGCAGTACGACCAGGGAGCCGATCTGCTGCGAGGCCCGCACATCGCTCACCCTCGACGACACGACCACGTTCAGAGCGATGCTGGTGATGCAGAACAGGGGAGCGAGAACGAACACTCCGATGATCCACACCGCATCCGGTAGGGGGGAGTAGCCCAGCACCGAAGAGGTCAGGAAGTCGACGATGACCACAAAGGGGATGAACGATAGCCAGGTCGCCAGCATACATGGGATGAAGATGGAGGCGGCTTTGCCCAGGAGGAGCTCGGCGTCGGTCGTGGGAGTGGCCAGCAGGGGCTCCAGGCTCTTGTTGAGCTTTTCCCCCACGAAGGAGTAGGAGGCCATCACCGTGGGGATGATGACCGGGATCATAATGAAGAAGATCAGCAGGAAGTTGATGAACTGAAGCAGAAAGGCCTCGTCCTCCGAGGTACCGCTGACATCCACCGAGCCGGTGTACGTGCTGTTGATGGAGTTCATGTTAAGATAATTGGAGTGGAACATGGCCGAACCATTGAGCGTGGAGTTGCCGACGAAGGAGTCACGCACCAGGCAGTTGCTGAGGTTGGAGGCCTCGAATCTGCAGTTGGTCGCAATCACATCGGTCAGTTCGCAGCGCTGGAAGATGGTATTCGAGTACGTGCCGTTGACCACTGTTTCCCCGGCGATCACCGTCATGTTGGTTGAGTTGGCGACATCCAGCGGCTCGCCGTTGCTGGCCGACATGGTGAACGGTGCCAGGTAGATGACCGGCAGGATTACTGCCAGCAACAGGGGCATCAGCAGGATGGAGTACATCACGTACTTGTTGGTGCGGAACTCAGCGAGGTCCTTCCTCGCCACGACCCATAGTTTGTCATACCTCACTGTTGTCCCCCCAGCAAGCGAACATAGACGTCCTCGAGGGTACGTTTGAGCTCGTTCACGAACTCAACCTCCCCTCCGTTGCGGACCAGGGCCCCGATGATCGCGGGGTTGGTGAGCTCGGGATCGGTAACATCGATGAGCAGTTTACTCTCGATCTGCTTGACCTCAACCACGCCGTTAACCGCCCTAACTGCGCTTACCATGGCCGGGGTAACCGTGCGCAGATGGACCACCGTGGTTCGCCCCCAGAACTCCCGGGAGAGTTCCTCCGGCGATCCCGTAGCCAGGAGCCTGGTCTTCATGACCCCGACGGCATCGCATAACCTCTCCGCATCATCGAGGTTGTGGGTGTTGATGAAGATCGTCCGCCCTTCCCTCTTGAGATCAAGCAGAAAGTTGCGAACCGTTAACGATGCCACCGGATCGAGACCGGAGGTCGGTTCATCCAGGAACAGGAACTCGGGATCGTGGACCAAAGCCCGGGCGATGGCGATCTTCTGCTTCATGCCCTTGGAGAACTTGCCCACGGTGTCGTCCCTGCGATCCCAGATACCGAGGATCTCGAGGAGCTCGCGGATGCGCCGCTCCCGTTTGTCCGCAGGCACGTCGTATAAGGAGGCGTAGAACTCCAGGTTCCGGTGGGCCGACAGCGTTTCGTACAGGCCGGGCACCTCCGGTAGGAACCCGATCATCGAGCGGATCTTGATGGCGTCGTTGGGATTGGTGGCGTCCAGGCCATTAACCAGGACCGATCCACTGGTAGGGGCGATGAGGGTGCATATCATGCGGATGGTCGTCGTCTTGCCTGCTCCGTTGGGGCCGATGAAGCCGAACACCTCCCCGTCGCGAATCTTCAGGTTCAGATTGTCCACCGCGGTCATTCCGTTGAACTTCCGGGTGAGGTCGTGGGTCTCGATCATCAGGTTTCCTCCGATATTGTCATGTCATTGGCCTACAGCCTTGGTCCAGCCACGGCGAGGGCAGGCTATCGAGCCTGGCGCATGGGGATGATACGCGGATGGCTAGAAGAATATTGTCTTCTGGGAATAATTTGTATCGACGTTCGACAGCTTCCAGCTGCATCGCTGCTCGTCGGTGGGCTCACGCAGGTGGTGTAGCGACCTGAGGGATCGCTGCCGGCTGGCGGTTGAGGGCCGACCTGAGCTCGTCCATGTTGATCTTGAGAATGACCATCTCTCCGATGGCGTCGATATCGCTCGTCCGTATGGGGATGAGCGAGGAGGCCATGAACGTCCTCTGCAATGCTAGCTGGTCCATGGCATCGCGGTCCAGCTTCACCTGGATATAAGGTATCGTCCACTCGCCCTGGGGATCGATGAACACGTTGTCGACGTTGCCGACGAAGGCAGCGTTAGCACAGATGACCCGCATGCCCATGAACGCCCCGGCCGGGGTGAGGCTATCGCCGTCGGGAGCGATGATCTCACCCAGCGCGGACACCGGGCGACGCATGATGACCGCGTCGGAGACCGACTGTAGCTCGCTCGTCTTGACATAGATCTTGCTTACCCCGAAGATGCGCTTCTTGCTTCCGGCCGTATCTTCGAGGCCCCGCCGAAGGCCGACCTTGAGAGCCGATATCTTCCAGGCCACCAGGTCCATGCCCACCCCCTCGATGGTGCCGATGACCCTGGCATCCGAGCTGATAAGTTCCAGGCCGATGATCTCCTCAAGACCGAGCATCGACGCCGATACGGTCCCCCACATTTAAATTAATTGTTCATCACGCTCATGTCTGTCGGCACAGCGTCCGGCTCTGCTCCCGCATGAATTGCTGGAGGTAGTAGATCGACCCCGTTCCCTTGCCGGTGGAGCCCGACGCTTTCCAACCGGTGAACGACTGACCTCCGACCATCGCTCCAGTGGACCCTCCGCGCTCCCGGTTGGCGTACACCACCCCGAACTCGATGTTATCGAAGAAGTACTTGAGCTCGACCTCGTTGGCCGAGAAGATACCGGCGGTGAGACCGAACTCGGTGGCGTTCGCCCTCCTCAATGCGTCGGGAAGGGTCCTGAACTGCTGGGCGCACAAGATGGGGACGAACAGTTCGTCCCTTACCAGGGGGTGCTCCTCGGGCAGACCGGAAATGATGGTCGGGGCGACATAATGACCTCGGGCGAGGTTACCCTCTTCCACCCTATTGCCTCCGGTAAGGACCTTGCCGCCTACTCTCCCCTGCTCTGCCCATCGGAGGTAGTTGTCCCTCGCGGCCCTGGTAATCACCGGCCCCATGAAGGTGTCGCGCTGGAAGGGGTCGCCCACCACCAGCCGCTCCGCCTGCTCCACTAGCTGCTCCATGAGGACATCGAAGATCAGGTCCTGGGCATAGAGCCGGGAGCAGGCCGAGCACTTCTGGCCGGAGTAACCGAAGGCCGAGGACAAGACCCCACGCGCGGCGACCTCGAGGTCCGCCTCGGCGGTCACGATGATGGGGTTCTTGCTGCCCATCTCGGCGATGACCGGGCGCTGCCGACCTTGGGCCGAGGCCATGATTCCCCGGCCGACACCGAGGGACCCGGTGAACACCACCCCGTCGACCCCGGGATGGTGAGCCAGGGTTCCTCCTACCTCCTCACCGGTGCCAGCGACCATGTTGAGCACCCCGTCGGGGACCCCCGCCTGCGACATTATCTCGTAGAACATCTGCACTGGCAGGGGGGCGGTGGAGCTGGGCTTGAGGACCGCGGTGTTACCCGTAAGCAGCGCCCCGGCGGTCATCCCCACGGTGATGGCTAGGGGGAAGTTGAAAGGACATATGACCGCCCATACTCCATATGGGCGGAGGGCGACGGTGACATCCTCTTCCGGATAAGGTGGATCGCTAACCCTCTCGAATCCATTGTTGCGCCTTACTTCTGAGCAGTAATACTCGATGAAGTCAAGGGCCTCGTCCACGTCGGCCATCGCTTCATAGCGGTTCTTCCCGTTGTCCAGGGTGATGGCCGCGGCTAGCTCGTACTTGGTGCGGCGCATGATCTCGGCAGCCCGCTCCAGGTATCTGGCTCGGACTGCCCAGTCCTCGCGGGACCACCATCGGAAGGCCTCCCGGGACGACCTCACCGCTTCGCCGACCTCGTCCGCGGTCCCTAGCTGGAACAATCCGACCACCATCTCCTCGTCCCCAGGGCTGAGGTCGTGGTACTGCCTCTCCGACAACCTGGGTCGACCGTCGATGTGGTTGGGGTAGTCGATCTCGGCCTCGTTGACCTGCTCCACCAGGCGCTCCGCCGCCCGTTCATATCCGGTGTGGAAACTCTCCCCGTTGCCCTGAACGACCAGGCGCTGGTAGGTCTCCTCGTTCTTGAACGTCATGACCCTCGTTCTATGACTATTCCAACGCCGGATATTTCATCCCGTCGGGGCCTGACCTGCGATCAGGGGGTCCCAACGCGCCGCCGGGGCCTCCATTCGCGTTCGATCACGAACAGGTAAAGGCCACTGAGCAAGATGTTGAAGAGACCGGTGATGAACATGATGGCCACCACCATCATGGGGGTGAAGAGCACGCCAGCGGCGACCAAGGCTCCGACCAAGGAAAGCATGACCAGGACTGAGGAGCTCACGATGATTATGTAGGCATGGCCATCGGTGGCCAGGCCATAGAGCATGAACAGGTTCGCCAGGCCGAGGAACATGATGGCCACTCCCAGCCAGGGGAGGAGGGCTGCGATCTGGTCCTTGTATTTATTGCCAGGTATCAGGATGTTTACCACGAAGTCTGGGAAAAGGAAGTATACTGCCACCACCAGGCCGGAGAGGGCCAGGGTCATCGCGAACGCGATCTTGAGGATGCGGTTGCCCTCCTCGCTGCGGGACCTCATGGCATGGGCCTTGGAGATCTTTGGGAACATGACGGTGGAGACCGCTCCGGGGAGGTACAGGATGATCTTGGCCAGCTGGGATGCCGCAGAGTATACATCGGCCTCGGTCGCGGGAAGAAGGCTGGTAGCGAAGATGACGTCCGCCTGGGTGATTATCGTGTAGCCGAGGAGGGCCACCGTCGCGGGGATAGTGAAACGCCAAATGTCCCTGCTCTCCACGGCGGTCCCGTCCATGAAGAAGTACTTGCGGACGTACAGGATCGAGGCCCCGCAAGCGAAGGCGAGACCGATGATCACTCCTCCCAAAGCTCCAGAGACCCCGTAGCCGAGAAGGACCATCCCTGCGCCCAGGGTGAGCTTGAGAGCGAAGTTGATGACAGTCACCGAGCCGAAGGGGGTGAACCGCTGGAGAGCCTGCATGGTCCCTTGGCCTACCGGCGAGACCATGGAGATGACGACCCCGATGGCCAGCAGCAGGATCGGAAGGGTCCCCGTCAGCTTGAGGGTCGCGGCCACGTCGGGCATGCCAAGGACTATGATCAGCAGGATGGCGATGGCCACCCCTGCCATGCTGGTCAGCACCAGTATGCGTTTCAACAACCAGGCCACCACATTATCCTGGCCTAGGGCGTGATACTTGGACACGTAGCGTATGATGACGTTCTGGACCGCGGTGGATGGCACGGTGACGATGTACAGGATCGAGAGGAGGGTGTTCAGCTCGGCCAGCTCGTCCGATATGGTGTTGATCATAATGATCTGGTAGAGGAAGTTGCATCCACCCCCGACCACCGTGGCAACGAGCATGATGAAGGCGGGTCCGGCCATTCCCTCAGCGTTAATGAATCGAGCTAACCTCTCGAACATCGTCGGCCTAGCCAATAGAAGACTGGTTCTTAATGTTTGCCTAATTTTGGCGGACCTATCTCTCACCCCATCAGTCGACCGATGGCAGGGGTGAGGCCGTCCTGGTCATCGCCCTACCTCTCGCAAGGGATAATCAATAACGGCACCTGGGACCTCCTTATCACCGTTTCGGAGTTACCGCCCAGGGTGAGCTCGCGCAGAAGGCTCTTGCGGTGCGCTCCCAGGAGGATCAGGGATATGTTCAGCTCCCGGGACGCCTCCAGGATGTTGTAAGAAACGGTGCCGAAATGGACGTGGGTGGAAGCGTTACAGCCCTTGCCCTCCAGCTCCTCCCTTAGATCCTCGAGCTTGGCCATGACCTCATCCAGCACCCTCTTGAACTTGACCTCATCGTCCATGTTGGCCTTGGCGCCCTCTACCACGTGGAACAGCACAGATTCTTTAAGGCCGAGCTCGGAGAGCTGAGGTATGAGATCCATGCAGGCGGAGGTGCAGTTCGAGAAGTCGATGGGTACCAGGGCTTTGCGAAAGATGGCTTGGCAAGCCGGCGCGACCATGGTGCGTCCCTCCGTCTCGATGACCTTGAGCTTGTTCACCAGCACCGGAGTGGTCGACGAGCGCAGGATACCGAAAGAGGTTGAACCCATCAGGAACTCCCGGGTCTTGCCCTTTCCGCTGGAAGCCATGGCGATCAGACTCACCTCCTCCCGTTTGGCCACGTCCAGCACCTTCTCGATCGGGTTCCCCTGCTCCACGATCTCGGCTGAGGCGATGCCAGCACCGTCCAGGCTCCTCCTCAGATCGTCCATCATGGTCCTCTGCTCGGCGGTCAGACCCCCGCCGACCGGTACCACGTGGCAGAGGATGATCTCCTTCGTGCCCAGATGCTTCAGTTCCAGGAGGCAATCCAACATCCTCAACGACTGCTCGGAAAAGTCCAGTGGGAACAATATCCGCTCGAACATAACGACCGCCCGCTACGGGTGGACCTCCGTTCCAATATTCAGGCCGCCCCTATCTAATTCTTCCGCGACCCAGCCGCAGGTCGCCTTGGAGGCACGGACACAAGCGGGAAAGGATATGTGCAGGGAGGGTTTTTACCCGGCCCGGAGCGGACCTGAGTGAGGGGCGAAGGACTGGGCGGCGGTGAAGGGGACGGAGAGAGGTACGCCCTGCTCCTGTCTTTGGCTGCAGCTCTGCTCTTCGGTTCCCAGTACGTCGTGATCAAGGATGGGATGGGAGGGGCGAGCCCTTTCCTCTTCGGCGCTCTGACCATGGGGATCGGAGGAATTCTGGCTCTCCTCATCGCCCGCCGGCGGGGGCGCATCGACCCTTCCATTTTCCGCCACTGGGAGGTATGGGCGGGCATGCTGTCCACCACCTGCTTGATCGCCTTCCAGTACGTCGGTCTCACCCTTTCCCCGGCCTCTATCGGCGGCCTGATCGTTGGGAGCAACGTGATCTTCGTGGCCCCTCTGTCGGCGCTGATCTTCGGCGAGATCATCAGCCGCAGGCAGGTACTAGGAGTGATGGTCGGTCTCCTGGGGCTGTTCACCTTAACAACCAACTGGGACCTTTCCACCCTCAGCTCGAGCGTGTTCGTCGGAGACCTGTTGCTCCTCGGCGCCTCCTTCAGCATAGCCTCCAGCTACCCGCTGACCAAGCTGGCAGTGAGGCATATGAACAACGTCGAATGGGTGATGTCGTTCCATCTCCTGAGCGTTCTACCCCTGGTCGCCCTGATGGTGATCTCCGGGGGACCGGGGGACCCGACCTCGATGTCGGTGCCCGCGGTGCTGTACGTTGGCTTGCTGTGCACCTCGGTGCCGACCATCCTGTGGGCCACCGGTCTGCGCTCGCTCTCCATGACCACCTCGGCCACCGTCCTTCTATCCGAGTCGGCCTTCGCCGTGCTCCTGGGCGCACTGGTCATGAACGAGCCGCTGGGGCCGGTGACCCTAGTAGGGGCAGGTATGGTGTTCACCGCCATCTTCCTGGTGGTCCGGACCAATGGCCCAAAGAAAGATAGAGAGTAAAATGAAAGGGTTTTACCGCCTGAAAAGCAAGAAGAAACTTACTTCTTCTTCTTTTCATCCTTCTTGGCGTCCTTCTTGGTTCCGCACTTGGCACAAGCCATGTAGGTCCTCGCCGAGGGACCTTGGCCCCCATTAATAATCGTTGTGTTCTAAGATTCGAAGTTCAATAAAATCCTGCCCCCGAGCCGGGCGATCCCTCCTATCGCCTGTCGGGACCTGGAGATCGGCCCGAGCTTGCAATTTCCACCCGCCAAGGGCAGTTAACATGTTAGTTACATACATAAAATCCATTTTAAGTATTATGAAATTATAATCAATGTTCCAAATTGCGATTTTTGAGCCATTCCGCGATTGGATATTACATCTGGCTCAGAAAAATATCTAAGCTTCAATATTGATAATCAACCAAGATATTTTAAATATCCCACTACGCGGTTCGACGTATAAGGTGAGAGATAATGCACGCTCTGGAAACATCAAGGCTACTAACTGAGGAGTACTCTGCAAAGATACTGCTTGCGACCATGGGCAAGGCGAAGAGCGCCTTCGAGCTTTCCGAGAAGCTGGGCATTCCGATCGCCGCTTGTTACCGGAAGATCAACCTGCTCGAGTCCGCCGGCCTTATCTACTGCGACGAGCGCAAGCTGACCCAGGCGGGGAAGAGGATCAATCTGTACAAGGCCCGTGTCAAGAACGCCCAGATCACGTTCGAGAAGAACAAGATAAAGGCCAAGATAGAGATGATCGACGGGACCACCGAGGACTACAACTACAATGTGGATATGACCGTCTTCGTCAAGGAAGGGGAAAAACTGTTGGACTTTTAATCGTCCTTCCTGAAGAAAGCCTTGAGGCCCTCCTCCAGAGAGATGCGGGTGGTAAACCCAACCGCCTCTCTGGCGCGATCCACCCTGGCCACGGAATGCTTGATGTCCGCGGTCCGGGGCGCCACGTGCTCGATGTCCACGGGCCTGGGGCAGACCTTCTTCACGGTTTTAGCAAGGTCCAGAATGCTGGTCGCCTGCCCTGAGCCTCCGTTCAGGGTCAACCCGCTGCGGTCCGACTCCAGGACCAGGCGCACCAGCCTGGCAACGTCCGCGGCATGCAGGAAATCCCTAGTCTGGGACCCATCCCCTTCGATCTTCAGCGGCAGGCCCGATGCGGCGTTCTGAGTGAACTTGGTGATCACCCCGGAGTAAGGGCTCTTGGGATCGGCGCGGGGGGAGTAGAAGTTGAACGGCCGAAGGACCGCCCACCGCATCCCGTATGATGAGCCGAAAGCTTGCACGAAGTGTTCAGCCGAAAGCTTGCTGGAGCCGTAGACCGACAGTGGCGCGGTGGGATGGTCCTCGTCCACGGGGATGTAGTGAGGGTTCCCGTACGCCGCGGCGCTGGAGATGAACACGAACTTGGAGACACCGGCGTCACGGGCCGCCTTCAGCGTCCTCACCGTTCCCAGGACGTTGGTCTCCACATCAAAGGCGGGGTCCTCGGTGGACCTCTGGACCGAGACCTGGGCGGCGGTGTGGACCACCGCATCCGCGCCCCGGCAGGCATCCAGCATGGCTGCCTGATCCCGGATGTCGGCGATGGTTATGCGCCCCTTGGCGCTGTCGAAGGTCGGTTCTCGAAGATCGACGCCCCATGCCTCGTGCTCAGATGCAAGCTCCTCGAACAAGTAGGATGATAACTGTCCGGACCCACCAGTAACCAGCACTTTCACGCCCAAGTGATGCACCATTCCGTTCTTAAATCATTCACCGCGCGTATCCTTCCAGGAAGAGCAAGATTGATAACGTGGGACCACATCAATCAGGCCGGTGAGTCTATGCTGGCCTTGGCATTGGGTGTGTCGACGCTCATCGGAATAATCCTGCTCATCTTCGTTCTGATAGTACTTGTGGTCATCATCAAAGCACTCGCCGTGCTCATTCCCGGGGCGGCGGTCGCCCTGGTGGTCTGGCTCCTGACCTCCAGCCCCCTCTATACCGGCCTGACGTTCCTGGTCGTCACCGTCCTATTCATCATCTACCGGCACTAGCTCCATGCCCGCCGGGAGCATACTGGAAGGTTGCCGAGGACATTGTGACAGTCGTAACGTTTATCAATGATTGGAATTCCATCTTACGTGAAGTGAGCACAATGCAAGAGAGCACCACCGCAGTCCAATCAAAACCCCTCGAGATGGGGTGCCTGGAGAGCAAGAACGTCATCACCACGGATGGGAGGATGATAGGCGTCCTTACCGGGGCGTGGGTGGATACCACCAACTGGACGGTCTCTTCCCTGGTCGTCGAGCTGGAGAAGGACGTGGTCGAGGACCTGAACGTGAAGAAGCCGCTGCTCCGCACGCCCAAGGTGACCCTCCCGACATCGACCGTACAGCGCATCGCTGACGTCGTCCAGTTGAACACCGACATGACCAACCTGAGCACCATCGTCGCTCAGCCCAGCTGAGCCGGGTATCGGCCAGCTAATCCTTTTCCACTGTGATGAGGGCATCCCCGGCCAGGGCGGCGATGTGTTCAGCGAGGATGGCCAGGTCGCCCTGGTAGGTAGTCTCCTGGCCACCGTCGAATATTGTTCTTCTGACCAATTCTCCGAGCTGATCATCGTTCCCCGGCCGAAGAACTATCCTCACTGAGCCCGGGGCAGCGGCATCATCGAGGCATATGCGGTCCTCATCCCCGTCCACGATGCCGATCACCGGCACACCCAGACGGGCGAGGAGAGACCTCGATATCCTGGTGGTGTCATCGCCGACCGTCACAGCGGCCCTCGCTCCCCTGGCCCGAAAGATGGAATCCTCAGCCCGGTGATCTATGAGTATGAGCTTATCCCCTTGGGGCGGCGGGACCATCCGGACCTCGGAGCTTGTCCGTCTTACTGACCCCGAGCGGATGACCGCTCGCCGGAGGTCCTTGACCTTGACCTTCTGGAGGCCGTGCTCCTTCACCGCCACGTTCACGAACTCCAGCTTTCCGTCGCGTAGCAGGACGGTCACGTCGCTGGACGTCGCCCTTCCCACCACGTTGCCGTTGATCCAGATATTCTCTCCCGGAATGATCCCATGAAGCGTTCTGGTGCCCTCGGCGGGCACCTCAGGAGGCGGGGCGGGCACTTCCCTCGTCCCAAGCTCCCGGAGCACGGTTTTCAGTAGGTCGGGCAGGACGGGACGCCACACCACGTGGAAGCCCCGGTCGAGCTGCAGGAGGGGGACCTTCGTTGCCCCGGCCACCCGGCCGAAGACGATGCCGCCGAATCCCAGCCCGGACTCCAGGGTTTTAGACCAGTTGAGCATGACCACCGAATCGCATCCTTCGTCCATCTCCCTAATGGCATGGGAGACCAGCTGGCGGGGGACGATGGAGATGCGCTCCTCCAGCCCGGCATCGATGATGGCCGCGGCACCCATGGCCCCGCCCAAGGTGGCGATGACCTCAGCCTCCTTCTCGAGACGGTCCATGACCTGGAGCGCCATCCCCGAGTCGATGACCTCAGCCCCATGGACTATCACGCCGATCCGCATGGCCTCGGGCATGCCCCCGCGGATAATAGATTTACTGCTTCACCCGGTCCCTGCCCTTTTCTGCGGCGCGCACTTGCAGAATGTGGAGGAGGTCGGACCGGCTGATGATACCCACGATCCTCCCTTGGTCCAGGACTACCAGCCGCCCGATGCGGTTCTTGGACACCGCCTGGACGGCCTCGATGGCCGGGGTATCGGGAGTCACAGTGAGCACTTCTTTGGTCATGACCCTATCCACGGTAACCTCGTCCTGTTGATCAGAGGGCACCTTCTGGGCGTCCTGGAGGGTGACGATACCTACTAGCCTTTCCCCCTCCACCACCGGGTACCCCATGTGCTTCTCAGCCATGATCCGACGGAAGAGATCCTTGATGCTCTCCCGGGGGGACACGGTCGACACCGGGAAGGTCATTATCTGACCGACGGTCAGGCCTTCCATAGCCTGAGCCACCAGGGTGCCACGCTCCTCCTCCCCCGCCCCGATGTAGATGAACAGGGCGATTAGGATCAGCCAGGGATTGAAGAAGATAAAACCCAGGATAGCCATCGCCACGGCTATCATCTTGCCCACCTTGACGGCGATGGTGGTCGCCCGGATAAAGCCCAATCTCTTGGCCAACACCGCCCGGAGCACCCGGCCTCCGTCCATGGGGAAGGCGGGGACGATGTTGAATGCACCCAGCAGGAGGTTGTAAAAGGAGATCAGGCCGGCGGTGATGGCCGCTATCTCCCATCCCAGCCCGGACTGGGTGTCAAGAAGGTACCAGACCGGCAGGAAGACGACCCCTATGGCCAGGCTGGTGGCCGGGCCGACGAAGGCCATGAACGCCTCCCCCGGAGCATCTTTGGGCTGGCTCTCGATCTCCGAGACCCCTCCGAAGAGGAAGAGAGTGATGCCCGATATCTTGTATCCGTTGCGCAGCGCCACGTAGGAGTGGGCCAGTTCATGGAGTAGCACCGCGATGAAGAAAAGGATCGAAGCGAAGAAGCCCAGGACCAGCTGCCAGCGCATGTCGAGGGACAGCCCGCCGTACCCCAGGGTGAATCCCAGGATGGCGGTCCGGGCGAAAGCGAAGGAGAGGGCGAACAGCGGCAGGATGATCAGGAAGGATATGTGGATCTTGATGGGGATCCCCAGCAGGCGCCCTATCTTCAGCGAAGCCTTCATGCTGCATTCTATTGGACGCTCGAGTTAATAGCGTTTGACGGCGGGCTTAGATGCCCGACGCCTGGAGCGCCGCGTCAAGTATGTACATGAGCACGATGCCCACGACCACCAGAGCGAAGGCCTTGTACTGATCATGCTCCTCGTGGAATGCCTCGGGCAGGAGGTCGTAGATGCCGACGTACATGAAGGTCCCGCCGGCCAGGGCCAGGGGCACTCCGACCTCGATGGTCTGCAGCCAGTCGATGAGCGGGAACGCCACCAGGGCAGCCACCGGAGTGATCAGAGAGAAAAGGACCATGTACATCACCCCAGTCCTCCGCTTGATCTCCGCCAGCCGGAAGGTGGTGGTGAGGGAGAACACATCAATGGCCTTATGAGCGAGGATAGCCAGGAAGACGATGCTACCTAGGTCGCCCCCCAGGACCACCGCCACCCCCAGGGCAAATCCGTCCATGGCCGAGTGTACGCTCAACCCTACGAACGCGGTGGTGCTGGTCAGGATGTGCTGGTGGTCGGTGGTATGCTCGTCGCAGTCCTCGCGGTGGCGATGCTGGAGGATGACCTCGATGAGCAGTATGATGACAAAACCCAGCATCACCAGCATCAGCGCGCGGCTCGCGTCCATGGAGTCCACGGCCTCCGGCAGCAGGATGAGGAAGGTGGCCCCGATGAACACCCCGGCGCTCAGCGCGGCCATGAGGTGAAGCTGCACCGAGCTCCACCTGCCCAGCAGAGGAAGGCTTCCTCCCAGCAGGGAGACCAGTACGATTAGCGCGGAGAATATCAGCAGGAGCATCAACGAATCCATTTTATCCGAACCCGTTCTGGAGATGAGCGATGCATTATTAAAGATTGAGTGATTGTTAATAATCCCTTACCTGGAACGGCCATCGGCTCCAGTCGATGGCTGCCGGCACAATAGACGTGGACGCCAGCGACGGCCCGGTGGTCGAGCGTCTGAAGAACGTGATCGAGTTCACGGAGAGGACCCGTACCCGAGACATCTGATTAGCACCTAGGCATGAAGCTCGGGCTGTTCTGTTTGGGCCATGGGAGGGATGATCAGCGCTCGATCCCGGCCCGGGCTTGGATCCCTTTGGTATAGGGGTGCTTGAGGCAACGCATCTCTGTCACCAGGTCCGCCAGCTCGATGATGTCTTCGGGAGCATATCGGCCGGTAAGCACAACCTCGACATGAGGTGGGCGCTCCTTGAGGACTTTGACCACATCCTCTACCCGCACGAGGCCGAACTTCATGCTGACATTGACCTCGTCCATGATCACCATGTCGTACTTGCCAGAGTGCATGAGCTCCCGGGATTTGTTCAGGGCTGCGGCAGCGGCATCGATGTCCGCTTGACTGACATTCTCCTCGCAGATCAGGCAGTCGCGGCCCATGGGCAGGAGGGTGAGGTGCTGCAGCTCCTTCGATATCTGGTACTCTCCGTAGTACTGGTCGCACTTCATGAACTGCACCATGGCCACGTTGAGATCGTTGCCCATGGCCCGCAACGCCAGGCCCAAGGCTGCGGTCGTCTTCCCTTTCCCGTTGCCCGTGTACACGTGGACGAGACCTAACTTGGCCCTGATGTCGCTGCTGCTGGTCACTT
This sequence comes from Methanomassiliicoccus sp., assembly GCA_033485155.1. Classification (NCBI taxonomy): domain Archaea; kingdom Methanobacteriati; phylum Thermoplasmatota; class Thermoplasmata; order Methanomassiliicoccales; family Methanomassiliicoccaceae; genus Methanomassiliicoccus; species Methanomassiliicoccus sp. Next base: position 348,501 of record JAWQJJ010000002.1, on the reverse strand, counting down.
CAAGCTCTCCGTTGGATTATACATCCAACTTTGAAGTAAATAGTTAACGGTGACGCAGCACCGTGACCGTGGCTTTCATGCGGCGCTTGCGCATGCCCTCCTTGATAACATTGGCGAGGCGGGTGCTGGGTTGCGACAGAAGAGGTAATACCTCCTCCGCCTGCTCGGGGAACACGCACTCCGACATGATAAGGCCGCACAGCATGGTCCGATCTCCCTCGGGGATCGAGGTCTCGGCCCACGTCCCGAGGATGGCATCCTTGAGCGCAGCACCCTTTTCCAACTCCTCCCCCATTAGATCCTTCACCGCCCGGTCGTAGCACTCCAGCTTCTTCATCGACTTCGACCGGACCGCACCGGCGGCCACCGCACCGGCCCCGCTCCCACAGGCGAAGGAGGGCATGATGCCCTCTCCCACGAAGGCCAGGGTCTGCCCGGCAGCGTCACCGGCGAACAACACGTTCCCCTGGCGGGGGCCTCCCAGGAAGCCCGGCAGGGGTGCGTCCCCGCTCTTGACCTCCAGCACCTTATCCAGGTCGAAGTATTCCGAGACCACCGGGTTCCCCGCGGCCCACTCCTGGATGGTCGTGCGCCTCGATTCATCCAAACCGATGACGCCCAGGCCCACGTTAGCTCTCCGGGGGCCCTTGGGGATGATCCACCCGTAGCCCAGGCCGACCTCCGGCTCGAGAAAGATCTGCATGCCGTTGGGCAGCTTCTTCTTGGCCACCAATTCATACTCGATGCCGCGGGCCATGGTATCATCGGGGTACAGCTTGAGGTCCATCAGCTTGGCCACGGTGGAATGGACTCCGTCTGCCGCGATCACTACCTTGGGACGGATCTTGACTTCTTTGCCCTGATGCACCAGGGTCGCGCTGGCGACCTTCCCATCGCGCATCTCCAGGTCCGCGAGACGGGTGTCCGCTTGTACGCAGGCCCCGGCCTCCGCCGCGCGGGCCGCCAGCAGCTTGTCGAAGATCTTGCGTTCAAGGGCGATGCTCCGCCAGTACGGCTCGTTGGAGGTGATCCTCAAGCGCCGGTCGAGGATGAAACGTGTGTGGTCGTGGACCGTCGCCACGGCCTGCGGCGGCAGCTTGAGCCCGAGCTGGCGGACCAGCGACTCTCCGACCACCTCGCCGCACTGCACCGGTGTACCGATTTCCTTCTTGCGGTCGATGAGCAGGGTCTTGCACCCGCCCTCCGCGGCCGCCGCTGCCGCCCCGCTGCCTGCCGGTCCCGCTCCTACTACCAGAATTTCCCAATCCTTGTCCAATTTACCACCCGTAGAAAGCTGATGGATAATAAGCCCCGTAGATGACCCTGAACTCTGGCCGGGTGAGATAGCACCACCCAAGCTTCAGGGGATTGGCCCCGAATCCTTTGGCCGCACGCGCGTAGTCGCCGTCGGTCATGACCTTGAACTTGGCGAAGGCCCGCATGAACTTCCCTGAGGCGAAGGGCGACGAGACCCACCACTCTTGGTAGCTCATCGGTCGGTCGGCAAGGACCGCCTCCGCCGCCCTTCGCCCGGAGAGCATGGCCACCCTGATGCCCCCGGCGGTAAGCGGGTTGGCCATCGCCGCGGCGTCCCCGGTCAGGTATACATTGTCGCGGACGATGTTATTGAGGCCCCCCATGGGTATGGCCCGCCGGTGAGTCTCCAGAACTTCCTCGCCCTCCATGCTGTCGGTTCCCCGGGGGAATCCTATGCGGGCATGGTCCCCGGCCGGGAACTCCCAGCGGTAGCCGCCCTTGTAGCGCTCGGCCTGGATGAAGGTGATGGTGTCGTCCCTGACCTTTCGCTTCACGATGTGCTGCTCAGTCCACATCATTATGGGCGGTTCCTCGCGGAAGAGGGCTTTTCTGATCATCGAGTTGGCACCATCGGCGGCGATGACATGCTTGGCCCGAACCATGGCCCCCGAGGTCATGGTCAGCACCGTTCCCTTGACGGTACTCTCGATCTTCTCCACCGCATCGCGGACGACTTTTCCCCCCATGTCCAGGTACCTTTGCACCACCCCGCGCAGGAAGGCGGGGCGGTCGAGGATGTAACCTATGGCCCGGCCTTCGATTACATCGCCTCCGGGCCACTCCTCTCTCACATTGGAGATATTATGCACGATGTTCGTCGGTCGGAGGGGGGAGAGGTACTTGAACGCCGTGCGGGAGACTGCTTCCCCGCACATGCGGTGGTATCTTGCGAACTTGTCCCCGTCAAGGCGATCGACCATAAGGACGTCCAGATCCTCGTTCCCCGACCGGAGGAAGAAACCCGCGGACACCCCCGCCGGGCCGGAGCCGACGACGACCACGTCGCGATCATCCAACGGCAACAGCCCCCCGACGCAGGCTATGGGCTTCCACCGCGGAGTACCCGAGGTCGAAGGCCATGAAGGCGAAGAAGTATAGTAACGAGGGCAGGAATCCCACTAGGCACAGGGCGAGGACGGCAACCTTAAGGAACGGTCGATTATGGAACAGCATCGCCATCCATCCCCTCCCGTTGTCCACCCACGGCAGGTCGTTCACCCGTTCATCGATGAAAGCGAACACGATGATCATGATGACTCCGACCGGATCGATGGTCCCGAACCCGGTCAGCAGCGCCGCGGCCTCGATGATGATGGCCACGATCGCACCTATCCTGAACGCCAATGTGTCGAGCTTGCCCGCCATGAGCAAGGCGACCAGGATGCCCACGAATATCGTGGCCGAGCCAAGGTCGACCGCCATTAGAGCGCCGAGCCAGATGCCTCCGGGAAAGGCCAGGAGCAGAGCGGTCCGCCTCTGATATGAGTCTGTATCATAGGCTTGATCTCCGTACTTGATCATGACGCCAAGACCGAGAAAGGACGCCGGGATCAGCACATCCATGACCAGATCGCTGCGTTGGAACACTACCCCGTGGAACAGGGCGGCCAGGGTCATGACCGTGGCCAGCACCGAATAGATAAAAAGGCGTTGATTGGCCCCTTCCTTCTCGGTCATTCGTCCGGCAAAGGCAGAAGGGCCCGAAAAAGGTTTCCTAGGTCCACGAGGATTCTATCCCAGAAGAACGGAGAGCTCATGGTGCAACTGGCGGCCCGTCTGGCGCATGGCTCCGGTGCGGGATCCCTACCGGCGACTGGAAGGCCCATTAGACATGTGCCCCCTACCTATACTTCGGACGTCCTTTGAGCTTTCGGCGGGTGTAGAGGGAAAGCCCCTGACCAATGTCCTCGCAATGCTGAAGATAGCTTGTTGCGACCGGACGGACCTCAGGGAGCGTTCAGCCGCTTAAGCACCCAGGCCATGTTGCGGCCTAGGTCTCTCATGGTGGTCAGCCCTTCCTCGTCCTTGTCCATGTCCCCCGGTCGTAGGGCGGTGGCCACGTTCCAGTAGGACGATCCGACCACGATCATCTGGCCGATGAGGAAGAAGTTGTTCATGGCCTCGAACGCCGCCAGCGCACCGGCTCTGCGGTTGACCGCGACCGAGGCGCCCACCTTGCGCTTGAACAGGTCCCCGTTCGCTCGGTTAACGTAACCCACACGGTCGATGAAGGCTTTGGTCTGGGCGTTCATGCTGCCGAAGTACACGGGGGAGCCGATGATTATCCCATCAGCGGCGGCGATCCGCTCCACCCATTCGTTGACCTTGTCGTCCTTCCGCTTGCATCGGCGGTCCTTCTTCTGCCCGCACACCCCGCACGCCTGGCAAGGGGCGATGTCCTCGCTGCCCATTTGGACCAGCTCGGTCTCGATGCCTTCCTTTGCCAGCTCCTCGAGCACGACCTGGAGGGCCCGATTGGTGTTCCCGTTCTTCCTCGGGCTACCGTTGAACGCGATGACCTTCATGGGCAGGGAGAGCGGAGAACTCCATATTTGTGCCCTTTGCGGCCTTAATCTGTACATATATGTTCAATAATGCTTTAATATGTCTATTGTTGTACCTTTGAGTATGCATTCCATGCCTGTCACCGTTCAGCGTCTTGATGTCACCCTTCCCCCCTTCGAGGTCTACCGCAGGCTCAGGCCGCAGTTCCATGGATCGTTCATATTGGAATCGGCGGTCGGAGCTTCGCGCACCATCGCCTATTCCTTCCTCGGGTTCGGCCCCATGGACCGCCTGGTCTGCCGTAATGGCAGGGTCGAGGGCGGGATGGGGCTGGACCACCTCCGTGAGGAACCGGGAGCGTTCCTCCGGAAGCTCACCGAGGGCTTTGACCTCAGCGCCGCCAACTTCCCATTCATGGGTGGTCTGGTGGGCTACTTCTCCTATGAGTTCGCCGGACGGGCGGAGCCTTCCCTAACCCCCCTGCCTTCCGAGTTCCCGGAGTTCGAGCTCGGCCTGTACCGGGAGTGCCTGGTCTACGACCACTCCAACTTTCAAGTGTACTTGCTGTCGGTCGGGGAGCCGGGCCCGCTGGGCGAGGCCATCGGGTCGATGCCCGAACCGGTGTACCGTGACCTCAAGGTCGGGAAGGTCGTCGCCGACCAGGAGAGGGGGCGGTTCGAGGACGGGGTTCGGACGATCAAGGACCGCATCGAGGCCGGGGAGACCTTCCAGACCGTACTGTCCCGCCGCGTGTCCACTTCCTATCGGGGAGACCTCCTAAACCAATATGCGGCACTGCGCGAGCTCAACCCCTCGCCCTACATGTTCTTCCTGGACTTCGATGACCGGACCGTCCTGGGCTCCAGCCCGGAGACCCTCCTGACGGTACGCGGGCGGGAGGCCACCACCTTCCCCATCGCCGGCACGAGGCCACTGGGCACAGGACGGGACCGCAGGCGGTACCGCGAGGAGCTGCTGGCCGACGAGAAGGAACGCGCCGAACACGCCATGCTCGTCGACCTCGCCCGCAACGACCTGTCCCGGGTTTGCGAGGGCGGTTCGGTATCTGTCCCGGAGTACATGCGGGTGGAGGAGTTCTCTCATGTCCAACACATCGTGTCCAAGGTCCAAGGGACCATGAAGGAAGGGTGCTCGGCAATGGATGCCCTCATCTCGGTGTTCCCCGCCGGCACAGTCTCCGGCGCCCCCAAGCCCCGCTCCATGGAGATCATCGGCGAGGTGGAGGGCCACGGCCGCGGGCCTTACGCCGGCGGAGTGGGTTATGTCTCATTCAACGGCAACCTGGACTCGGCCATCACCATCCGTTCGGCATTCGCCGCCGACGGACGGCTGTACTTCCAGGCCGGTGCGGGCATCGTCGCCGATTCCGACCCCGGGAGGGAATTTGAGGAGACCGAGCAGAAGTTGGGGGCGCTCAGGGTCTCGCTCGACCAGGCTACGGGGGTGAAGGCATGAATGTGCTGGTGATCGACAACTACGACTCTTTCGTCTACAACCTGAGCCATTCGCTGGAAGACCTCGGCGCCAGGTGCACCGTGGTCCGCAACGATGCCGTCACCGTGGATGAGGTGCGGACGTTCAATCCGGATGCCATTGTCATATCGCCAGGGCCGGGCGTGCCCGGCGACCGCCGAGACTTCGGCGTATGCGGTGATGTCCTGACCTCGATCTCCCACGAGGTCCCGACCCTGGGCGTTTGCCTGGGACACCAGGGCATCGCCCACCACTACGGCGGACACGTGGTCAGGGCGCCAGCGGTGCATGGTAAGACCTCACTGGTCGAGCATGATGGCACCGGTATTTACGAGGGGCTTCCAGCCCCGTTCACCGCCGGGAGGTATCACTCCTATGTCGTCGCCGACGACCTGCCCCCTGAGCTGGAGGTGGTCTCGCGGACCGCCGACGGAACGATCATGGGCATCCGCCACCGTTGCTACCCCATCGAAGGCGTTCAATTCCACCCTGAGTCGGTCCTGACTCCCGACGGGCAAATGGTGCTCGCCAACTTCCTGCGGGGGGCCAGGGCATGATCACGGAGAACCCCGAGGCCCTGGCCGACATGCTGGTATCCGGCACCTTCAGCCACCCGTTGATGGTTTCCACTCTCACAGAAATGGCCAGCCGCGGCGAGACCCCACGAGAGGTGGCCGCCCTGGCCACCGCCTTCCGCCGGGCCGCGGTGCCGGTCAGAACGCACCACGCCGCAATCCTGGACATGTGCGGGACGGGGGGCGCCTCGTTCCGCACCTTCAATGTCTCGTCCATCGCTTCCCTCGTGGTATCCTCGCTCGGAGTGCCGGTGGCCAAGCACGGCAACCGCTCCAACCGGGGGTGCGGGAGCGCGGACTTCTTCGAGTCCATTGGGGCCCGATTGTCCCTCTCGCCAGAGGAGGCAGGGACCTCGCTCGATGAATTAGACTTTGCCTTCCTGTTCGCCCCCTCCTTCCATCCGGCGATGCGCCACGCCGTTCCGGTGAGAAAAGAGATCTCCACGCGGACGGTATTCAACATGCTCGGTCCCCTGCTGAACCCGGTGGATGCAAGGCGCCGGCAGCTCATCGGGGTGTACTCCCCTCGCCTCCTGGACCTCTTCCCGCCGGTGCTGTCGTCGATGGGCGTGGAGCGCGCCCTCATCGTGCACGGCCGCCCGGGGATGGATGAGGTGTCCGTTCTCGGGCCGACGGCTGCGGTGCTGGTGAACGGCGACAGGACGGAAAGGTTCCTCATCGACCCTCGGGAGATGGGGCTCTATCACCCGGTGCCCGGCGATGTCGGCGAGCTGACACCGGCGCTCTCGGCCTCCACTGCCTACGAGATATTGGGCGGGAGGAGAGGAGCGAGGCGGGACATGGTGGTGCTCAACGCCGCCTGCGGCCTCCTGGCCTTCGGAGCGGTCAAGGATCTGGACATGGGTGTGCGGCGGTGCGAGGCAGCCATCGATTCCGGCAGGGCGATGGCTAGGATGAACGAGTATATCGCCCGAACCCGCCGGTCGATCTCGAGCTGAGCCCATGACGGACATGTTGGAGACTCTGGTGCGCGACGCCCAGCGCACGGTCGGTTCCGGGTACTACGATGTCGTCGATTCCTTCAGACCGGGGGTCGGGCTATCCGCCGCGTTGTCGGCGCACCCGCGGTTCCCGGTGATCGCCGAGGTCAAACTGGCTTCGCCCTCTCGAGGGTCCTTTTCGATCCACTCGCCAGAAAAGCTCATCGGGAGCTACATCTCGGGCGGGGCCGCCGCCCTCTCCGTGCTCACCGAGCCAGGAGCGTTCCAAGGCTCCCTGGACTCCCTGCGCAAAGCGGTTCGAAGCGGCAGGCCAGTGCTTATGAAGGACTTCCTGGTATCCCGGCGTCAGCTGGAGGCTGCTGCGGCCATCGGGGCGGGGACAGTGCTCATGATCCAGGAAGTATTCGATTTTCTCCCGCTCTCGAGCAGGGACGGGCTGATTGACCTCGCCCACCAATCCGGCCTCGAGGTCCTGCTGGAAGCGGGAAGCGAGAAGACGCTGATGGAGGCGATGAAGAGCGATGCCGACCTGCTGGGAATAAATCAGAGGGACCTGAGGACATTTATCATCGACAAGGACAAGGGTGTTCGTCTCCTCCCCCTGGCCCTCCAGGCCTCCCGCCCGGTGGTGGTCATGAGCGGTATCGAGGAGAGGAGGGCGGTGGAGGTGCTGAAGGAGATGGGAGCCAGCGGCGTGCTCGTCGGCGGCAGCCTATCCTCTTCGAAGGACCCTGAGGCCGCCTTGGGCGGGCTGGTGGTGCCGAGATGACCGAGGTCAAGGTATGCGGGCTGATGAGCGAGAGAGACGTCCGCATCGCCGAGGAGGCCGATCATCTGGGCTTCGTGGTCGCCACCGGCACCCGGCGCTCTCTCGAACCGAGTGCGGCCAGGGACCTGATGGCCGGGGCGGGAAAACCAACGGTGGCGGTCGTGACCTCCGCCGATCCCGCCTTCATCATCGATCTGGTCCGTGACCTGAGGCCGGGCGCGGTGCAGCTGAGCGGGCCGGTGGGCCGTGAGGCCATGGAGGCGGTCACCGATGAGGCTGGCTGCGAGATATGGGCGGTGGTGCACATCGACGATGCCGTGCCCACGCTGGACCTCGGAACGCTGTCGCTCGCGGACCGGGTGGTGCTCGATACGGCCACTCCCCAAGGGGGCGGGAGCGGAAGGACCCACGACCTTGATGTAAGCGCGAGGCTGGTACGGGAGCTCGGTTCGCGGACCTCGTTGGCCGGGGGTCTGACCCCGGAGAACGTGGCCGCCGCCGTCCGCAAGGTGAGGCCGTCCATGGTGGACGTGTCCAGCGGCGTAGAGACGCAGGGAAAAAAAGATGCCGCCAAGATCAGGCGGTTCATAGATGAGGTGAGAGGTTGCCATTGAAGGACAGGACGCGATTTGGGCAGTACGGGGGACAGTATGTTCCGGAGATCCTCATGCCCGCGCTGGAAGAATTGGAGAAGGCATACGAAAAGGCAAAGCGGGATCCTGGATTCAAGAAGGAGCTCAATGAGTACATGCGCCACTACGGGGGCCGGCCGACGCCCTTGTACTTCGCCCGTCGGCTGACGGAAAAATGTGGCGGGGCCAAGATCTACCTGAAGCGCGAGGACCTCTGCCACGGCGGAGCGCACAAATTCAATAATGTGATGGGGCAGGCACTGCTGTGCAAGCGCATGGGCAAGACCAGGGTGATCGCCGAGACCGGAGCGGGGCAGCATGGCACCGCCACCGCCATGGCCGCCGCCGTGCTTGGGTTGAAGGCAGAGATATACATGGGGAGCGAGGACATCGCCCGCCAGGAGATGAACGTCTTCCGTATGAAGCTCATGGGGGCGAAGGTGCATCCCGTAGACTCGGGCTCGCGGACGCTGAAGGATGCGCTGAACGAGGCGTTCCGGGACTGGGCGGCAACGGTCGAAAGCACCTATTATATGCTGGGGACGGCGGCTGGGCCTCACCCCTACCCGGCGATGGTCAGGGACTTCCAGAGCGTCATCGGCCGGGAGGCCAGGAGGCAGCTGCTGAACCAGGAAGGAAAGCTGCCGGACCTCTTAGTAGCCTGCGTCGGCGGCGGCTCCAATGCCATCGGCACCTTCCATCCGTTCCTCGGGGACGAGGACGTGGCGTTTCTCGGCGCCGAGGCCGCGGGGAGTGGCATCGACACCGGAAGGCACTCCGCATCCATATCCGGAGGAAGCGTAGGGGTGCTGCATGGCTGCAAGTCATATCTCCTGCAGGACGAGAACGGCATGATCCGTGAGACGCACTCGGTCGCGGCCGGCCTGGACTATCCAGGGGTCGGGCCGGAGCACTCGCTGTTCAAGGACATCGGGAGAGCGGAATACGTCGGGGTGACGGACGAGGAGGCGCTGTTCGCCTTCCGCACCCTGAGCGAGGTAGAGGGCATCATCCCTGCGCTCGAGTCGTCACACGCGGTGTTCGCCGGGATGCAGAGGGCGAAGAATATGGCCAAAGACCAGGTGGTCGTGATCACCGTCTCCGGACGGGGGGACAAGGACCTCGACACCGTCATCAAGCTCTTGGGGGTGCAGTGATGGCCCACATCCGCGAAGCACTCGCCGGGGGGCGGAAGCTCATATGCTTCATCACCGCGGGGTACCCGAGCCCCTCGCTCTCGATCGCTCATGCCCTCGCTTGCGTGGAGGGAGGAGCGGACGTCATCGAGCTGGGCGTCCCATTCTCCGACCCGGTGGCCGACGGCAAGGTGATCCAGTTCACCTCGCAGAAGGCGCTGGAGGGCGGGATGACCCCTCGGAAGGTGTTCGACCTGGTCCGCGAGATACGGGAAAGTAGCGATGTGCCCATCGTGCTCATGGGCTACTACAATCCGATCTTCCAGATCGGCGAGGAAAGCTACGTCCAGCTATCGGCCGAGAGCGGTGTGGACGGCCTCATCGTTCCCGACCTGCCATGCGAGGAGTCCAGATCCCTGGCGGAGCATTGCCGGGCGCGGGGGCTCGATCTCGTGCAGCTCGTCGGCCCCACCACCTCGGCCCCGCGGATGGCCAAGATCGCCGCCGCCAGCTCCGGCTTCCTGTACGTGGTGAGCGCGCTGGGGACCACGGGAACGAGGTCGTCGTTCTCCGACGGCGTGGGAGAGGTAATCCGCCGAGCGAAAGGTAGCGCCGGGGACCTTCCCCTCGGGGTCGGGTTCGGCATCTCCCGTCGTGAGCATGCCGAGGCCATGTATCGGGAGGGAGCGGATGCGGCTATCGTGGGCAGCGCCATCCTCCAGGGCATCATCGATGGGGCGTCGCCGGATGATACCCGGAAGTTCGTCCATGACCTTAAGGCAAAAGGGTAGACACCCTTGTGCCCTAACCACCCGATGGTAGACCGATTAGCCATCGGGCCCCTTCCCTTCTTTTGAGACCGTCCTGCACATGCATTCTGCGTGGGATACATGCAGATCCCTCTTTGACGACGATCAAACCTCAATGATTGCTTGGACCAATCAAAAAAATGCGAATATGTAATGGGCCACTGTCGGCAGTACCTGGGTCGAAAAAAGTGATCGGTTTCTATCATGCCAGTTCGGTGGCTGCCTCGCTAGTTTGTCGAGCTGCAAGCGCCCCTTGGGGCAACAAAGTAACAAAATAATTGCGAGCTTTCAAATAGTGCCTTAGTATTCTTCCGTAATACTAATTTCTTTATCGTGATACGGGGATACGGAAATGCATATTCCAGATGGATATTTGGGGCCAGCGACCTGGGGAATATTGTTCCTGGTCATGCTGGTTATATGGTTCTTTGCATTTAGGAATGCAAATAAAAATTTGGGACCGCGCAATGTGCCCATGCTTTCGTTCATGGCCGCTCTGTCGTTCATCCTTATGATGTTCAACCTGCCGATTCCGGACGGGACCACGGCCCATATGGTCGGGGCAGTACTTGCAGCCATCGTGTTAGGTCCATATGGGGCGACCATTGCCCTGAGCATCGCTCTCCTGATCCAGGCGTTATTGTTCGGAGATGGCGGGATCACCGCATTTGGGGCCAATGTCTTCAACATGGGCGTCGTAATGCCGTTCACAGGCATCCTGGCCTATGTCGGCGTCAAGAAGCTGTTGGAGAGAGGCAAGATGTCCATCCCCGGACAGAGGGCCGTAGCAGCCTTCGTTGGGGGATATGTTGGCCTGAACCTTGCTGCGCTCTGCGCTGCTATCGAGTTCGGACTGCAACCGGCGATCGCTCCTGGTTACGCTCCCTATGGATTGGACGTGGCGATTCCGGCGATGGTCTCGGTACACCTCTTGGTGGGCATCGTGGAAGGTTTGGCCACGGCAGCGGTCGTCTATTACCTTGCGGACCACAGGCCTGATCTGCTCCAGCTGAAGAAGCTGGCCCCGAATTGGATGCAGGGTATGCTCAAGGAGGACCTCGGAAAGGCATCGCAGCCCGTGGGGAAGAAGAAAGCTCCAGCCGAGGTAAAAGGAGGCAACTGAGATGGTCGATGCGAAACTATCAACATTCCCAAAGAAGTGGCTGGCGATCCTTCTCGTCCTTGCGGTTGTGTCCCCTATTGGCATTCTTGTGGTGTGGGATTACGGCGACGCCTGGGGCGAATGGGGCGAGGTCGGGGAGTGGGCGCCCCAGCAATTCTGGAACGCCCCATTCCCGGACTACGATCTCAGCGGATGGGAGGGCCAGTTCATGGCCTCGCTTGGCTACATCATCTCGGCCCTGGTCGGAGTGGTGGCGATAATCGTGGTCACATACCTTCTTAGCAAGGCATTGGCACGCAAGAATAACGACGACTCCTCGGGTTGAGCATGTTCGAGCGACTGCTGTCCGAGATAACCAAGGTCGCCCAGCAGTCGCTGGACATGGAAACGATGTCGGCGAGGGACGGGGCCCTGCAACGCCTTGACCCTCGCTTTGTTTTTCTCCTTCTGATCTCTCTCGTCGTGGTCACTGTGCTGTTGCACAGTCCCATGAGTATACTGCTCATGATCGGCCTTTCGACCGGGCTCGCTCTTATGTCGAACATACCGCTGAAATGGCTTTTCAAGCGGGTGTGGCTCTTCGTCCCGTTGTTCACAGTGGTGATCCTGATCCCAGCGATGACCAGCCTGATCACTCCCGGCCACCAGGTCGGTCCTGCCCTGGAGGTCTTTGGGACCACCTTCTACCTAACCAGAGAAGGTTTGGCATTCGCCATGACCTTCACGCTCCGGGTCGGAGCGGCCGTAACCTTCAGCGTACTGATGGTCGCCACCATTGGCTGGTCACGATTGATGCGCACAATGGCCCAGCTACGATTACCTCCAGCGTTCGTGGTCACCATGGATATGACCTATCGATACATCCATGTGCTGCTGGACATGGTGGCGAATATGTTCATCGCCAGGAAGAGCAGGATGGTGGGCAAACCGACGTCCAAAGAGCTTCGCAATATCGGTAGTTCGGTCGTGGCGAGCCTGTTCAGTAAATCCTATCAGATGAGCGAGAATGTCTACATGGCCATGGTTTCCAGGGGTTACACCGGCAGGCCTCGTATGATGGCCGAGTTCCGAAGCGGCCGAATCGATAAAGTATTCGCTATGGTTATAGTGGGGTTCATGGCGATCGTCACCTGCTTCGATCTACTGGTGCCGAATAACCTGCACGGACTTCTCTCGATCATCGGAATGTGAGAAATCATGGAGCAATCAATCGTCTCATTAAAAGGAGTCATGTATAGGTATCCGGATGGAAATGTCGCACTCGACGGGCTCGACCTGGACATCAAGAAGGGCGAAGCTATTGCCATCGTCGGACCCAATGGTGCCGGAAAGTCCACCCTGCTGCAGATCATCGCCGGGCTCATCCCCATCTCGTCCGGCACACTGACCATCATGGGCAAGGCAGTCACCGCGGAAAGCGTCGAGAAGCCTCACGAACTTGAATGGCTCAGGGAGAAGTTGGGAATTGTCTTTCAGGATTCCGATGTTGCCCTGTTCAACTCCACGGCGTGGAACGACATCATATTCGGCCCTCTCCATATGGGCCTCCCGACCGATGAGGTCATCGCCCGAGGGGAGAGGGTGTTGGAGCTTCTTGGCATCCAGCACCTTCGTGACCGAGCTCCGTATCGCATGAGCGGCGGGGAGAAGAGAAAGGTCTCCATCGCATCGGTCCTCTCCCTCGAGCCGGAAATACTGTTGTTCGATGAACCGACCTCGGATCTCGACCCGCGGAGCAGGAGGGGGGTGGTCGATCTGCTCAAGCGCATGACCGCCGAGGGTAAGACGATCATCGTGGCGACCCATGATGTCAACGCCGTCCCCGATTTCGCCACCCGCATCGTAGTGCTGAAAAGGAAGGTCCTGGCCAGCGGCGATGTGCGGACCATACTGTCGGACGAAAGCCTCCTCGAAGCTTCGGAGCTTGATGTGCCGGAGATCGCTCGCCTGTTCAAGGTGTTGTCCTCGATCGGCTATATGACGGACGAGCTGCCCTTCTGCATAGATGAAGCGGTGAAACAGATCAAAGCGAAAAGTATCAGGGTCCACATCCATCCGACCGAGACCAAAGAGGGGCAGGGGTGCAACCCGTAGGTTGATCCTTGGTTTTGTCTAAGCTTTCATCTGGCCACCGGACCTCATGATTTTCCATTAATTAGCTTCCTCCTTTTCTGGACAAAGAGGAGGAGATGAGCTGCGACGGCCATCTGATCCGTGGAAATGGCCATTCAATATGGGCTGATCGCGAGGGGGTGCAGTTGGATGCTATTTCCATCTTAAATATGAGTTGGATGATATCTCCAATTGATGAGGTTCAAGGGCGGGCCGACCCAAGACGAGGTCATGGCCGTTTCCATCCAAAAGCTCGGGATAAAGAAGGGCGATATCCTCGCCGACATCGGCTGCGGCACCGGCAAGGTGGCGATCGCTATGGGAGAGACCGCCGACAAGGTCTACGCCATCGATGTGCGGAACGAGGCCATCGAAGCATCCCGTGTTAACGTCAAAGCATGGGGGCGCGTCAATGTGGAGGTACGCCAGCAGGATGGGCTGGAATTCCTCAAGGATTGCGAGGACCTGGACGGGGCGTTCGTCGGGGGGACCAGACGGTTAAACGACATGTTGGGCCTCCTTAATGACAAGGTCCATGGGCGCATCGTTGTAAACACCGTCCTCCTGAAATCGATGAACCAGGCGGTGGATACCATGGTCAAGCTGGGCATCTTCAAGGAGGCGACCCAGGTACAGGTCTGCCGCTCCCATAACCTGGCGGGCAGCATCATGTTCAAGCCTATCGATCCAGTATTCATTATCGTGGGCGAGGTGGGCTGATGCTCATCGGCCTGGGCCTGGGACCGGGGGACAAGGAGCTTCTTACCCTAAAGGCCGTCCGCCTGCTCCGCTCGGCGGACAAGGTGTTCGTCCCCGGCAAGATGGCCAGGGAATTGGTGAGGGATCATTGCGATCCGATCGTGCTGGAGTTCCCTATGGTCAACGATGAGGAGGCCATCAGACAGGCCTTGGAGCGGAACGCCGAGCTGATCGCCCCGGTGGCGATCAGGGGAACGGCGGTACTGGGCATACTGGGGGACCCCAACTTCTACTCGACCTTCTCACGACAGTGCGAGATCCTGAAGGACACATATCCGGAGATCGATATCGCGGTCGAGCCAGGCATCAGCTCGATAACGGCGTTCGCCTCCAGGCTGCAGGTTCCGGTCAACTCCGGATTCATGGTCACCGACGGTTCGGACAATGAGTGCCTGGTGCTGCTAAAGGTACGCTCTCCCCGAGACACTATAGCTCGATTGCGCTCTTCTGGCTACTCGAAGTTCCACCTGGTGGAGAGGATGTACCTGGAGAACGAGAAGGTGTACGACGAGGACGAAATGCCGGAAAGGTGCGACTACATGAGCGTGATGTTCGCCCGGAGGGCGTGACATGGACGCGCCAGTAGTATGGTTCGTCGGCGCCGGTCCCGGGGATCCCGATCTCATCACCATGCGAGGGAATGATCTATTGGTAGGGGCGGACGTCCTGATTTATGCCGGGTCGCTGGTCAATCCCACGCTGGTCGAAAGGTCCAGGGCGGAGGTGAAGCTGGACAGCTGGGGGATGAAGGTCGAAGAGATGGTCCCCGTCATGGTCGACGCCGCCCTCGCTGGGAAGCGGGTGGTCCGCCTGCACAGCGGGGACCCGGCCCTTTACGGCTCAATCGTGGAGCAGATCGCCGAACTTGAACGGCACGGCGTGGAGGTCAGGATCATTCCCGGCGTCAGTTCTCTGTTCGCCGCCTCCGCCGCGCTGAAGACTCAGTATACTCTCAAAGGGGTCTCGGAAACGCTTATCATCACCCGACCGGCCGGTGAGACATTGGAGGAGGATGACATCGCCAAGCTGTCCGAAGCCGGAACGTCCATGGTCATATTCCTGGGTACCGACAAGCTTGCCGCGATAGTGGAGAAGCTACGCTGCCCGCCGGACACCCCCGCGGCGGTTATCTACCATGCTTCCTGGCCGGACCAGAAGATTGTGCAGGGCTGCGTCTCCGATATCGCCCAGAAGGCCAAGGAGGCGGGCATCCACAAGACCGCCCTCATCATCATCGGCGGCATAGTGGATCCCATGGGGCGGTACCATAGGTCGGTGCTATACTCATGAGAATCGCGGTGGTCCACGCCGGCCATCAGGCTCAGGCTGAGACCCTGGCCGGGTGGCTGGACGCGGAGATCGTCGAATATTCGGACGATGCATTCGAGAGAGCGTTCCAGGAGCATGAGGCCATCGTGGCGATCATGGCCATGGGGATCGTGGTAAGAAGAATAGCGCCACTGTTGAAGGACAAATGGATTGATCCCGCCGTTACCGTGGTCACCCCAGACCTCAATTATTGCGTCCCAGTGCTCGGGGGTCACCACGGCGCCAACGAAATCGCCAGGACCTTGTCTGGCCACGACATCGTGCCGGTCCTCTCCACCGCCACCGATGCCCTGGGGAGGGACTCGGTGGAGGGGATCGCTGCCAGGCACGGCCTGGAGGTCGTGAACAAGAGCTCGACGGTGGCGGTGAACAAGGCGTTCCTGCAAGGCGACGTCCCCGTATTCCGGGTTGACGGGCCAGCAGTCGTGCTGGCATCGTCCAACGTGTCCGTCCTGGCGACCAAAGGGGAGTATGTGGTAGGTATCGGCTGCAACCGCGGCACCTCCGCCGAAGAGATCAGAGCGGCGGTGATGGATTCCTTGACCGCCGCCGGGATCGACCCGCGAGATGTGCTGGCATTCACGTCAACGGTTAAGAAGGCCGATGAGGCCGGTCTGCTGGAGGCAGTCAGGGAGATGGGCGGGAGGCTATTCCTCATCGATGATGAGACGATCAACTCTCAGATCGTGGTCCCGTCGAAGGCCGAACTCATCGGCCTGGTGGGAGTGGCCGAGCCATCGGCCCTCGCGCTGGCAAAAAGGAAGGAGATCGTCATGAGTAGGAGGGCATACGGAAATGTCACAGTCGCGATCACAAGATGAGACCAAAGGAAAGCTGTACGTGGTCAGCACCGGTCCCGGAGACCTGGACAACCTCACTCCATTGGCACGGAAAGCCATCACCGAGTCAGAGGTCATCATCGGCAACCAATTCTACCTGGAACAGATGCAGCCGCTGTTGGAGGGTAAAAAAGTCATCAACTCCCATATGGGAAGGGAGGTGGACCGGGCCAGGGAGGCAGTCCATATGGCCATAGACCATAAAGTCGCCATGGTCAGCGGCGGGGACGCCGGGGTCTATGGCATGGCCAGCATCGTCTTGGAGCTTGCACAGCACGAGGCTCCGGGCCTTGAGGTGAAGATAGTGCCCGGCGTCACCGCGGCCACCGCCGCGGCATCGATCCTCGGCTCTCCGCTGTCCAGTGATTTTCTGATCATCTCGCTGAGCGATCTCCTGACTCCCTGGGAGGTTATCGAAAAGCGCCTCGACCTCGGGTTCCAGATGGGGATCCCCATGGCGGTTTACAATCCCCGGAGCCACAACCGCCCCAGTAACCTGAGGAAAGCGCTGGAAATCGGCCTCCGCCATGCAAAACCGGATACGCCGGTGGGCATCGTCAGGAACGCCTATCGTGGAGAGGGAGAGAGCTGCGCGGTCACTGACCTCGGGTCGCTTTACGAGGATGACAGCATGGTCGATATGCATTCGATGGTGATCATCGGCGGAGAGGGCACCAGGCTTCTAAGGGAGGGAGAGCATGTCAAAGGAATCATCACGCCAAGAGGCTACCACCGAAAGTACGTATATTGATCTGGGTGCGGATACGGCAGAAGGCTACAGCATATCCAGCCGCAGTCGGCAGCTTGCCCGCAGAATGGTCGGCAACGTCAGCCTGGAGGACCGGATCCGGCAGCGGTGCTCCATCGCCGTGGGGGACTTCGCCATGGCCGATCTCCTGCGGTTCAACCATGGGGCGGTCCAGGCCGGCCTCGACGCCCTGGAGGTCAGGGCCACCATCTACGCGGACATCCGCATGGTACAGATCGGCATTCAGAAGCGGGGCCACGGATCGAGGGTGGATTGCCTGCTGGACCACGGTCCAGAGATCGCCGCGTCGAAGGGCATCACCCGGACGAGCGCGGGAATGCTGGCCCTGGGCGATGAGCTGAAGGGATCGATCGTGGTCATCGGCAACGCCCCCTCCTGCCTCCTTTCCCTGTGCGAGCTGATCGGGAAGGGGATCCGGCCGGCCCTGGTGATCGGGTGTCCGGTGGGGTTCGTCAATGCCGCGGAGTCGAAGGATGAACTTCGTAAGCTGGACATTCCGTCGATTTCCACCGAGGGCACCAGGGGAGGCACCCCGGTGGCTGTGGCCTCCATCAACGAGCTGATAACCATGTTCGCGGAGAAGAATGTGAAATGATAGATCCGGTCTCTAAATTCGAGTACCCTGAGCAGTGGATCTCATTATGCAAAGAGCGGGACGACCTCTCGTTCGTCGAGAGCGGACTCGCGGTGCTCACCTCCGATGGCAAGGTGC
This sequence comes from Methanomassiliicoccus sp., assembly GCA_033485155.1. Classification (NCBI taxonomy): domain Archaea; kingdom Methanobacteriati; phylum Thermoplasmatota; class Thermoplasmata; order Methanomassiliicoccales; family Methanomassiliicoccaceae; genus Methanomassiliicoccus; species Methanomassiliicoccus sp. Next base: position 330,659 of record JAWQJJ010000002.1, on the reverse strand, counting down.
TTAGAAGGGGATATACCACCGGAACGACCGCGGCAGCCGCATGCCAGGCAGCCATCGAGTCTTTGGGGGTCAAGGAGCTGAGAGAGGTCAACGTCACCATCGCATGCGGCATCATCGTACCGGTAGAGGTCCTAGCCGGCCATGGAAGTGCCGCCTGCTACAAGTATCCCGGGGACTACCCCGACGATGCGACGGCAGGGACCGAGTTCAGGGCCATGTTCATCAGGTACCAGGACGAAACAAGTTTGGACGTCGGTCCCGGGATCGGCCGATGGGACCACGACACCCCTCGATACGGTAAAGGAGATGCGGCCATCAGCCACACGGCCATGGCATGCATCCTCTCGTCAGTGACCGCAGCCTGTCGGGCCCGTGGACAGAAGGGCGCGCTGATCTATCTGGAAGCGGTCGACGGGGATCGGATTGCTCTCAGGACCCTCAACCACCGCGTTGGGGTCCTGGGCGGCATTTCGGTTCTAGGCTCTACCGGCCTGGTGGAACCGTGGGACGACCATCTCGGCCAGGACTCCATTGAAAGAGCCAAGAGGGCGGAAAAGGCAGTGATCACCACCGGTCGGGTCGGGCTGAAGTACGCACGGTTGCGATATCCCGACCAGGAAGTCGTCCTGGTAGGCGCGAACATCAGGGAAGCGCTGGACTCCAGGAAGCAAGGTCTGACTCTGTTCGGTCTCCCCGCGCTGATCATCAAGTTCATCGACCCGTCGGTGCTGGAAGGCCGCAAAGAGAGAACGATCGAGGAAGTTGTCCATTCCCGAGACGGGCCGAACCTGCTTCACACCTCAGTCCAGAGGTTCAAATCGCTATACCCCGGGCATGGCATCGTAATCATCGATCGGGCGGGCCGGGTGATGGAGGCCGTGCCATGATCGTGATAGGGGTCGGTTGCGGCCCGGGAATGATGACAACGGATGCCGTGGCCCGCCTCCGTGCCGCCGAACGGGTGTATGGCTCAAAGCGGGCGCTGGAACTCGCCGGCCCGTACATCCCGCCTCACTGCCAGGTCACCCCGCTGAAGGACTACTCCCGTCTGGACGACCTGCCCCGGGACGCCATCTTGCTATCGACCGGCGACCCCATGCTAGCAGGCCTCGGCCATCTAGGGGAGGAGGTCATCCCCGGGATATCCTCGATGCAATGCGCGTTCTCCCGGCTGCGCCTCCCGTTGACCAAGGCGGTGGTAGTGGACGCTCACGGAAAGGACGAGGGGGCCGCCCGGCAGGAGATGCTGGACGAAGTGACCAGGGGGAGAATACCCTTCGTGCTCACCGAGCCGGGGTTCGACCTCAGGGCCCTGGCCGCCTTGATGATCGAGCGGGGCCTCGACTGCACCATCGTTGTCTTCGAGAACCTTGGGTATCCCGATGAGATCATCTCCTTCGGCAATCCCGGGCGCCTGCCTACAATTTCCTCCAAGCTGTTCTCCCTCATACTCGTGAAGGACGGTTGATCAAATGTTACGCCCAAGGGTCCTGATCGCCGGGGAGAGGAGCGGAACGGGAAAGTCGACCATCACCGTGGGCATCCTCGCCGCCCTGAGGGCGCGGGGGCTGGAGGTACAGCCATTCAAGACTGGGCCGGACTTCCTGGACCCCATGCACCATAACGAGGTCGGGGACCGCATCTCGAGGAACCTCGACACCTGGATGTTTTCGGGTTGGGTCCCCACGGCATTCCAGGCGGCGTCCGACGGCGCCGACATCAGCGTGATCGAGGGGGCGATGGGGCTGTACGACGGCCTGGACGGCCGTTCGGAGGAGGGCAGCTCCGCTCACCTGGCCAAAAGGCTCGGCTGCCCGGTCATCCTGGTCCTCGATGCTGCCTCCACCGCCCGGAGCGTCGGAGCGGTGGCCAAGGGATTCAAGACCTTCGATCCGGCGGTCGACCTTAGGGGGGTCATCTTCAACCGGGTCGGCGGGACGAGGCACCTCGGCATGCTTGAGGACGCCATCCAAGGCCTGGGGTTGGTGAGCCTGGGCGGGATACCGAAGAACAAGGACATCCAGCTGGAGAGCAGACATCTGGGACTGGTACCGGCGAAGGAGACGGACAACAGCTGCAGGTATGACGGCATAAGGGAGATGGTCGAGGCTCACTTGGACCTGGACCAGTTGTGGCGCATCGCCTCGGAGGCCCCCGGCTGGATCGAAGAAAAGAGACCGTGCCTTGAACGCATGGGCGATTTCCGCCTTGCGGTGGCCAGGGACGAAGCTTTCAACTTTTACTACGAGGACAACCTGGACATCATGCGATCGTTGGGAGCCAGCGTGGTCGAGTTCTCCCCGCTGCACGGGGACCTGCCCGACGCCGACGGCTATTACTTCGGAGGAGGTTACCCCGAGTTACATCTTGACGGGCTCGCTTCCAATGCTACGGCCATCGGATCGCTAGCAAGGAGGGTCGAGGAGGGCGCCCCGGTCTACGCAGAGTGCGGCGGCCTGATGTACCTCTGCCGAACGGTCCGGGGGTTGGACGGCGCAGAGAGGGAGATGGCAGGGGTGTTCGATGCCAAGGTGGAGATGACCTCCAAGCTCCAGGCCTTGGGATATGTCGAGGCAAGATGCGTCGACGATTGCGTCCTCTCCCCCGCCGGCGGGGTCACGAGAGGCCATGTGTTCCATTATTCCCGCGTCGCCAGCCATGGGGAGCGAAGCTTCTGCTACGAGCTTTCGAGGAGCAAGGGCATTGACGGGCCGAAGGACGGCCTGGTGAAAGGGAACGCCCTGGCCTCGTACCTCCACCTACATTTCGGGAGCAATCTTGAGTTCGCCAGGGGGTTGGCCCGCTCCTGTCTGAGGGAAGGCTGAACAGACGATAGTTCAGCGACCGATCGCCGAATCCGAGATGGGTTAAGCCGCATCGTCGCCGGACCGATCATCAGGACTTGGTCCTGAGCTCCGCCACGAGGTCCCGGAAGGTGGCGTTGGTCGGCACCGCCTGGACGCGCACCCCCATCTGCTCCAGCCGCTTCCTCGTCGGTCCCCCCATGGCTCCCACTAGTCGGGAGTTGAGCATTCCTATCACTTCGTGGCGGGAGGCGATCCCCTCCGCCGCCTCGATGAACGCGGCAGCCGATAGCGATGAGGAGAAAGCGAAAGCGTCCACCCGCCCTGCCATGCTTTCCTCCACCAGGTAACGAACCTCCGCGCTCTTGGGATCGGCCACCAGATCGTAGAGGATCACTTCGGTGACCTCGGCACCAGCCTGGACCAGGCCGTCGAAGAGGATCCGCTCGCCGTGCGCCGAGCGCAGGAGAAAGACCCGCTTGTACGCCAGGTCCTTGGCCATCTGCCGGATGATCCCTTCGGACGAGTACTCATCAGGAATGACATCCGCCGCGATGCCCCTGGCCGCCATGGCCTTGGCGGTGAGGGGGCCGATGGCGATGCGGAAGGAAGATGAGAGAAGCGATGCCACGTTCTCTCCCCGCCTCGACATCATCTTGACCAGAGCGTCCACCCCGGTGGAGCTTGTCAGCACGACGACGTCCACCTTGCCGTCCCTCGCCGAGGTCAGGAAAGCATCGAACTCTGGCCCGTCGTTCGGTTCGATCCGGAGGGGAGAGGCGGCCACGACCTCGAAGCCCATCTCCCGGGCCGCGAGGATGGATTCCTCCAACTTGTCCTTCGGCCTCATGACCGCCAGCCTCATCGGAGATCACCCAGGACCTCACCGAGATTGGCGACTCCGCCGACCACGACCACCGCCGGGGCGCCGATGTCCTGGCGGCGGCACTCTTCGGCGATGCTTTCAAGGTTGGAAAGCACCACCTTCTGGGACGGGGTGGATCCCCGGTGTACCACCGCCACCGGAGTCGAGGGGTCCATGCCCTCGGCGACCAGCCGGGCCATGTTCTGGTCCAGGTTAGCCATGCCCATGAGGATCACGATGGTCCCTCCCGTCCGCGCCAGCGCGGCCCAGTTGATTCTCTCATCCGGCCGGTCATCGCGCTCGTGGCCGGTGACGAAGGTGACGAGAGGCGCATGATCGCGATGGGTGACCGGGATCCCGGCCATGGCCGGGGCGGCGATGGCTGAGGTGACTCCAGGGACCACGTGCACGGCGACACCGGCCTTCCGGAGCTCCTCGGCTTCCTCCCCTCCCCGCCCGAACATGAATGGGTCTCCGCCCTTCAGACGGATGACCCTGCGGCCCTGCTGGGCCTCCTCGACGATGATGCGGTTGATACCTTCCTGCTTCACCTTGTGGTGGCCGCCCTGCTTCCCGACATCGATGAGCTTGGCTCCGGGCCGCGCCTGAGACAGCAGGTCAGGGTTGGCCAGCTGATCGTAGACGATCACGTCCGCCGACCTCACCAGATCCATGCCCCGGACGGTGATCAGCCCGAGGTCTCCCGGCCCCGCGCCCACGAGGTACACCTCACCGGCCAACATCGCACCCCCCGACCACTGGACCCAGGATCTCGGCTATCGCTGTCAGACCTTCCTTCAGGTTATCCAGCGGAATCGTCCGGTCGACGAACGCCCTTTCCGGCGGGGCCTCGGAGACCACCGAGCCCCGGACGCGAAGGGCGTTGCCCTGCTTCGAAGCCCACACCCCGATGGGCACCGAGCAGCCGCCGCCGAGAGCCCGCAGGACAAAACGCTCGGCCTCCACCTCCGTTCTCGTCCTCTCATCGTCCAGCCGACGAAGGATGGGGAGATGTTGGCTGCCCGCGGCGCACACGACGGCGATGGCCCCCTGACCGACCGCGGGAATGAATACCTCGGGGTCCAGGGTAAAGCCCCGCTCTTCGATCCCCAGGCGGGACAAGCCCGCCCGGGCCAGCACGATGGCGTCGTACTCCCCGTCCTTCCACTTCCTGATCCTTGTTGGGACGTTGCCGCGCAGGTCCCTGACCTCAAGGTCAGGCCTCTTCCACAGCAGCATGGAACGGCGGCGCACGCTGGACGAGCCGACCACCGCCCCCTTGGGCAGGTCCTCGAGCGGGTATCTCGAAAGGAGGATGTCCTCCACCGGGCCCCGCGGCAGGACCGCTGCCAGCTCGGTTCCGGGGGTGAGGTCGACGGGCATGTCTTTGAGGCTGTTGACCGCCGCGTCGATCTCCCCCGAGACGATGCGCTGATCAAGCTCTTTAGTGAACGCTCCATAACCGCCGAGGGAGGCCAGGGGACGGTCGGTGACCCTGTCCCCGATGGTCTTGATCTCCCGGACCTCGATGTCGACCTCCGGGCTGCACCTCCCCAGCTCCCAGACCACCATGGTGGTCTGGGCGAGAGCGAGGGCGCTCCCGCGGGTGCCGATGATCATGAGGAGACCTCCGTGAGGGCCTCGGCGATGGCATCGACCACCCGCCGCACGTCCTCGTCGCTGTGCGCCGTGGACAGGAAGTTCGTCTCGAACTGCGATGGCGCCAGGTAGACGCCGTTTTCCAGCAGCCGGAGGAACATACGGTCGAACAGCGCGGTGTCGGCGCGCAGGGCATCCTGGTAATTCTTCACCGGCTCGGGTGAGAGGAACAGCTGGAACATCGAACCTATTCCCGCCACCTGGTGGGGGACCTTGCTGTCGGAGAGCGCATCCCTCAGCCCATCGCGAAGGGCGGCCCCCTTTCGGTCGAGGGCCTCATGGCCCTGGCGCTCCAGCTCCCTGATGGTCGCCAGCCCGGCGGCCAGGGACATGGGGTTGCCGGAGAATGTGCCGGCCTGGTAGACTTTCCCCACCGGCGACACCATGCTCATGATCTCCTCCGATGCCCCGAACGCCCCGATGGGCATCCCTCCCCCGGCGATCTTGCCCAGGGTGGTCATGTCCGGGGTGACGCCATATAGGCGTTGGGCCCCGCCCATGCTCAGCCGGAAGCCGGTGATGACCTCGTCGAATATGAGCAGCGAGCCGTGCTCGGTGGCCAGCTCCCGGAGGCCCTGGAGGTACCCCTCGTGGGGCAGCACCGGACCGACGTTGCCCATGACCGGCTCGACGATGATCGCCGCTACCTCCCCCCGGTTGGCCTTAAGCACCCGCTGGGCCGAAGCCAGATCATTGTAAGGCGCCAGCAGGGTGTTCGAGGCCACCTCCTCCAGCACCCCGAGGGAATTGGGGGCGCTGTGGGTCGTGGCGCCGGAGCCGGCCTTCACCAGGACGGCGTCGTGGGCACCGTGGAAGCATCCCTCGAACTTGAGGACCTTCTTCCGCCCGGTGTATCCCCTGGCCAGCCGAAGGGCGTGCATGGTCGCCTCGGTCCCGCTGCTCACGATGCGCAGCATCTCCATGGATGGGAAGTTCTTGGTGATCGTTTCGGCGAACTCAATCTCGGCCTCGATCGGTGCGCCGTAGAGAGTCCCTCTCTCGGCCTGTTCCTTCAAGGCCGCAACGACCACCGGGTGGGCATGACCGAGGATCAGGGGGCCGAAGGCCATGCAGTGATCTATGTACTCCCTGCCGTCGACGTCGGTGATGTGGGAGCCCTTCGCCGAGGCGATATAGCGGGGATAAGGCCGGAACGCGCGCACCGGGGAGGAGACCCCTCCGGGCATCAGGTATCTCGCTCTCTCATACATTTGCCTGGACCGCTCGCTCATGGCTTACCCTCCAGCAGCGCGGCGGCCTCCCTGGCGAAGTAGGTGATGATCATGTCCGCCCCTGCCCGCTTGATCGAAAGGAGCGCCTCCATCATCGCCCGGTTGTGGTCCAACCAGCCGTTGGCTGCAGCCGCCTTTATCATTGAGTACTCCCCGCTCACGTTATAAGCGGCGATGGGCAGATCGAAGGTAGAGCGGGCCTCGCGGACAATGTCCAGATACGGGAGCGCGGGCTTGACCATGAGGATGTCGGCGCCCTCCTCCACGTCCTGGCGCATCTCCCTGATGGCCTCCCTGGAGTTAGCAGGGTCCATCTGGTGCGTTCTCCGATCCCCTGACCGGGGGGCGCTCTCCGCCGCATCACGGAACGGGCCGTAGAACGCCGAGGCGTACTTGGCGGCGTATGACATGACGGGCACGTCCTCGAAGCCAGCCTCATCTAGCGATTCTCGGATCACCTTCACCTGACCATCCATCATGCCCGAGGGCGCGATGACGTCCGCCCCGGCCTCGGCCTGGCTTATGGCGGTGAGGCCGTACAGCTCAAGGGTCGAGTCGTTGTCCACCACATCGCCGTGCACCACGCCGCAGTGGCCGTGATCGGTGTACTCGCACAGGCACAGGTCGGCGATGACCAGGACGTCGGACGACGTCTTGATCTCGCGGATGGCCCTCTGTGTGATACCATCCTCAGCCCATGCACCGCTCCCCCGGGCGTCCTTGATGCGTGGTATACCGAACAGCAGGACTGCAGGGATGCCCGCGTCGCTCGCCGCCTTCGCCTCCCTGCCGATGTCGCCAAGCGGGAAAGCGCTGATGCCAGGCATGGAGGCGATCCCCTTGGGGGCGCTGAGGGTTTCGTTGACGAACATCGGATACACGAGGTCCTTGACCGACAGCTCGTTCTCCCTGACAAGGTCCCTAAGGGCAGGCCTCATGCGAAGCCTTCGGCCTCTACTTGCTGGAAACATTAATTACACCGTCCAATCTGAAAATGCCCTCGATTATCTCGATTATCTCCTCATCCCCCTCCCGGAAGGCTTCCTTCAGCACCTTGGTGGGGTCAGCCAGGAACTTCTTGGTCATCACATCGGCGAGGTCCTGAAGGACCGCGTCGGCCGGTTCCTTGCCCGACGATAAGCGGTTCAAGGCCTTGCGGACCTCCCGTTCCTTCATCTCGGCATACTTGCCATACAGGCGCCCCAGGAGCTCGTTGGCCCTCATCTCCTTGATATGCGCCCCGACGGACTCCAGCTCCGATGTGATTATCTTCTCCGCGCTGCGGATCTCGGCGCGACGCTTCAGGAGGTTCTCCTCCGCCTTGCCGCGCAGGCCGTCGATATCGAAATATTCCACGCCGGGCAACTCGGCGACCTCCGCTTCCACGTTGCGGGGGAAGCTGACGTCGATGACAATTATCTCGCTTTCCAGCGTCCGGGAAGCCATCGCCTTCTCCATGTGGCTCCTGGTCAGCACCATGTGCGTCGCCGATGTGGCCACGAGAACGACGTCAGCCTGGGATATGAACTCCACGAAATTGTCGAACCGCACCGCCTTCCCGTTGAGGACCCATGCCAGCTCGACCGCCCGGGAGTAGGTGCGGTTGGATACGAACACCGTCATCGGCTCCTTGCCCACCAGGTGCTTGGCGACGAGGGTGGCCATCTCTCCGGCGCCGACCACCAGAATGTTCTTCCCTTTCAGAGTGCCCAGCTTCTCCTCGGCCAGCTCGACCGCGGCGGTGCCGATGGAGACACAGCCCTTGTTGAGCCGGGTCTCGGTCCGGACCTTCTTGCCCACGGAGATGGCCTTGCGGAAGACGATGGAAAGCATCGGACCGACGGTACCCTCGCGCTCGGCGCGCTCGTACGCCTCCTTGACCTGGGACTGGATCTGGTCCTCCCCGATGATCATCGACTCCAGCCCGCTGGCGACCCGCAGGATGTGCTTCACCGAGTCCCTGCCCGAGAGGTACTGCACCAGGTTCTGGTCGATGTCGAACGGCACCAGGCCATTAACGAGGTCCTCCAGACCCTTCCTGGAGGCGTTGATGTCTTCGGTGGCAAGGTAGATCTCCACCCGATTACAGGTCCGCAAGGCGATGCATTCGTTGACTCCAGGCAACGAAATGGCCGCCCTCATCAACCTGGACGGGTCCAATTCTCCCAGCTTCTCGATGTCGGCCATGCGGGCCTGCTTGTGGGTGATGTGCGCGCTCAGTATGGAGTCCATTCAGCTCACCACGATGCTCATTGCCCTCTCCCGGGCCTTCCCCGGATCGTTCTCCAGGGCCTTCCAGACCTCCTTGTCCTCAAGCACCTTCCACAGCCGCCGCTCCCGCTCGAGCTGCGAGGGCACTCTCTCCTTGGCCGCTTCCCTCAGCTCCTGCTGCAGGACCACCATGAGGTCGTACCGCCGGTCCAGCAGCCTATCCAGCTCCAGACGGAGGTACTTGGACATCCCCGGACTCCGTCCCTCGGTGGATACGGCAACCTTGTAGTTCTCACGCTCCACCACTGACGGTATCAGGAAGGTGGACAGACCGTCGGCCCGATTGCAGAGCCTGCCCCGCAAGGCGGCCTCCGCGGCGATGACATCGTTCGTCCCCTTGTCGTTCGTTGCGGCGATCACCAGGTCGGCCCAGCCGACCATGTTGGTAAGATTATCCTCCACGGTGCCGGAACGGAGGACGATGGAAGGATGGAAGCCATCGACAAACTCACGTGCCACGACGATTACCTCGGCCTCCGAGGCGAGATAGTTGGCCTTCCTCCGGCCCACCTCTCCCCCGCCGAAGACGACAACCTTACGGCTACTCAGATCGACCCATAGCGGTTGCATTTGATCCCCTTGTCAGGAGGGTATCCTCGTAGGAGAGATAATAGTAATCCTATTTAATTGGATGTATCATCCAACTGCAATCCAGCCAAAGGCCCAATTTTCTGGCACGTTGGTCGGGACTTGAAAAAAGGTTAATTAAGGGTGGGCCTAATACCGGCACAACCGCCTCGGCGGTTAGTGACATAGGGGATTTCGAACATGAAGAACGGAGTATTAGTCGTAGGACACGGAAGCAAGCTGCAGTTCAACAAGGACCTGGTTGTCAACGCGGCGACCAAGTTGGCCAAACTGGACGATTTCGGTCCGGTGACCGCGGCGTTCATGCAGCTCAATCAGCCGGACATCAAGACCGGGATCAAGACCCTGGTCGACCAGGGCGTGGACATGATCTACGTCCAGCCATGCTTCCTGGCATCGGGCATCCACCTCACCGAGGATATCCCGGGAGAGATCGGCCTGAAGAAGGGAGAGCGGGAGACCAAGATGGTAGTGGACGGTAAGAACATCACCCTCCGCTACTGCGATCCCATCGGTAACGATGACCGCATCGCCCAGATCCTGGCCGACAGGGTCAGGTCCCGGATGAAGCAGGCATAGGTATGAACCGAAGGGTCCTGGTGCTGGACCTCACCCACGGCGGTGAGGTACTGGCACGGGAGTTCGCATCCATGGGCGATAGTGTAACTGCCGTGGATGTCTATCATACCGCATCGGCGGAAAAGAAAGAGACCTTGGCCGCCGAGGGAGTGCGCGTCCTGGAAGTGGCACCTCCGGAGAGCTTCGACCTAGGGGTCGTGCCGATCCACTGTCCCGACCGTTTCATCGGCCAGGCGATGCTGGACCGGCGCATCACCGCCCACCAGGCGGTCGGAGAACTTGCGTCCTTCGATCTTCCGGTGGTCGAGTTCACCGGAGTCAGGGGTAAGACCTCCGCCTGCCATGTCCTAGCCCACGTCCTGGGGCGGTCTGGGAAAAGTGTGCTCCTGCACACCAGTAGAGGGCGGCATCTGTTCGCCGATGGTGAGTGGAGGACATTGATGGATAAGGTGAGCATTGCCCCGCCCTCGGTCCTCTCCATCTCCAAGGACCATCCGCCGTGCGACGTCGGTGTGTTCGAGGTAAGCCTGGGCGGCACCGGTCTGGCCGACGTATCGGTCATCACTGGCCTGGACGATGATTATCCCATCGCCGCCGGGACGCGAAGGGCCTTCGACGGCAAGGTCCAGATGGCCCGTACCGCCAAGGTGCTGGTCTGCCCGGAGAAGGAGAGAGCCCTATGGGAACCGCACGTTCCCAAGGGTACCCCCTTGATCACCTTTGGCTTGGGAGGAGACCTCGAGATTGCGCTCCCCCAGAAGCTGGCATTGGGCAAGGGTGCCCCGCTGACGGTGCACTGGAAGGGCGAAATGTACGATGTGCGCCTGCCCGGCACCTTCCTCGCCCCCAGCTATACCACCGCTCTCACCGCCGGTCTGGCCGCGGCCGGCGCACTGGGCTCGGACATGGAACGGGCGGTGAGCTCGCTGGCAACATTCAAGGGCGTCCCCGGCCGGGGGGATGTCGCCCGGGAGGGCGGCAAATACCTGATCCGGGAGCGCAACCCCGGCGTCAGCGCGGGCTCGATCGACTGGAACATCGGCGTGCTCGAACGTAACTATGGCCAAATGGACATCGGGATCGCCCTGGACCCGGTGAACCTGAAGGTATGCGAGAAGCTTGACATCGATGACGTGCACAGGGTGCTGTCCTGCCACCCCGCGGTGAAGGGGCAGTACATCATAAACATGCCAGGCCTGGGCCGGGAGGCCTCGGGGTATCTGCGCATCGACGGACCTATGGACGTCCGGGGAAAGCACGATGTCCTGGTGCACTGCATCAAGGAGGGGTACCTGTGAAGGACGTCCTGCACCCCCGCCCGAACCCGATCATCGCCGCCATGTATACCCTGAGGGACCTCGACGTCGATGTCATCCTTATGCACGGCCCGGCCGGGTGCGGCTTCATGGCCGCCCGCCGGCTGGAAGAGGCGGGCGTCAGGGTAATGACCACCGGGATGCAGGAGAACGACCTCATCTTCGGAGCAGAGGAAAAGCTGGTCCGCATCCTGAAGAACATCGACGATCGCTTCCACCCCCGCATCATCGGCGTGGTGGGCACCTGCGCCTCGATGATCATCGGAGAGAATCTCGATGGGGCGGTCAAGAAGGCCGGGGTAAAAGCCACCGTTCTTCCGGTCGACGTGCATGGTTGCTCCGGTCCCAACACCTCCGGAGCGATAAGAACGCTGGAAGTGGCGGCCGAGAAAGGCGTGATATCGGAGAAGGAACGGGATAGGCAGAAGAACATGCTGACCCGGGCAACCGCCATCGAGCGGGAGAGGGGGCTGACGAGCCAGGAATACCTTGAACCTCATCCCGGAGCCACTAAGCTGGCGGTAGGAATGGAGGTGGTCAGGGTGCTGCGCCAGGGCGGCAGGGTCGCCGTGGCCCTTAATGCCAAGAAGGAGACCGCCTACGGTTTCGCGGACATCATGCGTGCCGTCCAATATGCAAGAGAAAAGGTCGGCGGGGAGACCGTTTACATCGGCAACCTGGACCCCGAGGTCGGCCTGCCGAGGATAAGAAGGTACGCCACCAATATCCTGAGGGATCTGGATGAGGCGGGAGCGAGGCCGTCCATACTGACCGGCGGCCTGGACGAGTATCCTGTGGCCGGAGAGCCCGCCTCCCGGGCGCTGGAAGGCTGCCGTGCCGATCTTCGCATCGTGGCCGGTCTCCCCCATGCGGTGCCCGGTCTGCGCGCCGAGGACATCCTGGTCACCGACCAGCCCAGGGAGCTACGCAACTACATCAACCAGGGCTACCTCCGTTCAGTGGGGGAGATCAATACCCATGCCGAGGTCATGAGCACCGACAAGGTGCTCTACTGCGAGCTGGGCAACACCATCAGGGAGATCGTGGATGGGGGGCTGGCATGAGACAGATGGCCATATATGGTAAAGGGGGCATCGGCAAGTCCACGGTGTCCGCCAACCTCGCCGCCTACTTCGCGGAATCGGGGCTGCGGACGTGGTATATCGGCTGCGACCCCAAGTCCGACGGGAGCATGACCCTGCTCCATGGTCGGAAGATACCGACCTTCCTGGAGCAGATGAAGGTGGGTGACGAGGAAGTCGTCTTCCAGGGATTCAAAGGGATCAACTGCGTCGAGACCGGTGGTCCCCTGGCGGGGGTGGGCTGTGCCGGCCGGGGGATCATTGTGGCCGTCCAGAAGCTGGGGCGGGACCACTTCCGGGAGGAGGATGACGTCCTGATTTATGACGTTCCGGGGGACGTGGTGTGCGGCGGCTTCGCCGCTCCCCTCCGGGAGAAGTACGCCAACGAGGTGTACATCGTCACCAGCGGGGAGTACCTCGCGCTGTATGCGGCCAACAACATCGCCCGAGGGCTCGCCAACCTCGGCGTGGCGCTGGGGGGCATCATCTGCAACTCCCGTGAGGTGGAGAACGAGAGGGCAGCGGTCGCCGAGTTCGCCCGCCGCATCGGCTCCCAGCTCATAGGGTTCGTCCCCCGTAGTGCGGTGGTCCGGGATTGTGAGAATCGGGGGATGACGGTGATTGAGGGCGCCCCGAACGATTCACAGGCCGATGCTTACCGACATCTGGGCCGCTCCATCCTAGAGAACCGAGCCATGGCCGTGCCGACGCCCATGGAACCGGAAGACATCCGCGTCCTGCTGCGGGAGACCCGATGACCCCGCCGCGCGTGGTCATCGCCGGAGCGGGCAGCGGGGTCGGCAAGACGGTTATCGCCACCGGCCTGATGTCCCGCCTGTCCCACCGGCGTCGGGTCCAGGGATACAAGGTCGGCCCGGACTTCATCGACCCGATGTACCACGCCGCGGCCACCGGCCGACCGTCCCGGAACCTGGACTCGTTCTTCATGGACCGCGACAAGTTGGTCCACCTTTTTGGATGGTCATCCAAGGACGCGGACCTCGCCGTGGTCGAAGGCGTCCGCGGCCTGTACGACGGGCTGACCGCCACCGGCGATACCGGATCCACTGCAGAGATCGCCAAGTTCATCCGCGCCCCCGTCGTACTCGTGGTCAACGCCCGCAGCCTGGCCAAAAGCGCCGCGGCGCATGTGCTGGGGTTCAAGATGCTCGACCCCGAGGTCGACATTGCGGGCGTCATCCTTAACAACGTCAGCGGGGACCGCCACCGCCAAAAGGCCGTGGAGGCGGTGGAGTCGCTGACGGGGACGGAGGTCCTGGGGACCATCGAGCGGCAACGGGAGCGTCTGCCAGAGAGGCACCTGGGCCTGATAACGATGGACGAGGCGGGGGATGCCGGAAAGCTCATGGCCCAGCTGGAGGAGCTGGTCGCCGACGTCGACCTCGACCGACTGGAGGAGATCGCGCGAAGCGCCCCTCATCTGGAAGCTGAGACCACACCGCCGTTCGAGGTCCGGGAGGACCGGGGGGTCACCTTTGCTGTGCCCCGGGACCGCTCATTCTGCTTCTACTACCAGGAGAACATCGAGGCCCTGGCCGCAGCCGGGGCCAGGGTGGTGACCTTTCGGCCGACCGACGGCGAGCGGCTCCCGGACTGCGATGCCCTGTACATGGGGGGTGGGTATCCAGAGGTCCACGCCGCAGCCCTGGAGGCGAACTCGGACTTCCGCGAGGGGGCGAAGCAGCTATCCGCGGAGGGAGGATTGGTCTACGGGGAATGCGGAGGCATGATGGCGATGTGCCGGTCCATCAACGCTTTCGGAGAGATGCACGACATGGCCGGTATTTTCGATGCCCAGGCCACCCTCACCCGAGACCGGCAGGGGCTGGCGTATGTGAGGGCCAAGGGAACGGAGGACAACTTCCTCTTTCCTGGGATGGAGATCAGGGCGCACGAGTTCCACTACTCTCGCCTGGAGCCACTGCCACCAGGCCCCTACGGCTTCGCTGTTCTCAGGGGCACCGGGATAGGCGGGGCCATGGATGGCATAATGGTGAGGCGGTCGATGGGCACATATATGCACCAGCATGCCCTGGCCAACCTCTCCTGGGGGCCCTCCCTGGTCCGAGCCGCCGGTGAGCGGCCCGAAAGCGGCCTTCAGACCTGACCTGCCATGCGCCCCAGGTAAGCGTGGACGTCCAGCGCGCAACCCTTGGCGTCTTGCACTGCCGTCGGCAGATCCATCGGGCCCTTGGCCGAGCCGGCAAGGAAGACGCCGGCCACGGAGGTGCGCGAACCGTCGGCCGTGGGGAATCCAGTGACCCCCTGGGCAATCCCCACCTCATCCATCATCAGGAGGTTGGAGGCAGACTGCCTGACGCCGGTGGCGAGGATGACCAGGTCGGCAGGGATCTCGTAAAGTTCCCGGAGCAGGGTGTTCTCTCCGCACACCACCAGGCGGCCATCCCTCTCCATCACCAGCGACGGTTGGCCTCTGATAAAACGCACACCGGTCCGCCTGGCCTCCCGATATAGGGCCTCCTGCCCCACCCCTGCGGTGCGGATGTCGATGTACAGGACGGTGACCTCCGCTTCCGGGTTCCCCTTCTTCAAAGCGAGGGCGTTCTTGATGGAGCTGGCGCAGCACAGGGCGCTGCAGTAGGGGACCCCCCGCCGTTCGGTCCGAGACCCCACGCACTGCACGAAGACCGCTGCTCTCAGCTCCCCATCAGCCGGATCTTTGCCCAGAGCCAGGCGCTCCTCGAGCTCCATGGTCGTCAGGACCCCTTTCTTGAGGCCGTGCCCGAACTCGGGCACGAGCGCCGCAGGAACGCACTCCAGCCCAGTGGCAAGCACCACCGCATCGGCCTCGATACGCTGCCCGTCGTCCAGCTCGACGGCGTGCTTCCCTTCCCGAGGCTCCCAGGAGGTAACCTCCCGGGAAAGGAAGGTCCCTATGCCACCGTCCCCTTCGACCCGATCGACAAGTTGATGTACGATCGGCCAGGACGGACGGCGATCCGGGAAGAGCAGATGGAGTCTGGATGCCCGACCCCCGAGGCACGGGCTTCGTTCCACGAGGGATACCTCATGACCCAGGGACGAAAGGGCCAAGGAGGCCGACATCCCGGCGATCCCTCCGCCGATGATCAGTACCTTTCCCCGCGCCCTCGACTTGGCTCCTTCCCGGCTCACGAGGCCTCTAACGCCGGCGGATTTCATCAATCTTTTGCACCGCAGGAATGTCGTCGCCGGTGATAATCACCCTTCTCCGGAGGGCCCCTAAGGGATCGGCAGGAGAGACCCTTGCCCAGGAAGGCCAGTCATCCAGTTGCATCTCGTTCGGGGATGCTTTCCCGCCTAGTAGTATCGATGATGATAACCACGTGCTAACCGGTTTATAACGTCCTTCTAGTCGCGTAGAATGGGACTTCGGTCCTAGTGATTTCAGATGGGATGCACGAACAGTCTTACGGAGACGGAGGTCTGCAGAGGCTTCCGCGGCGTCATCAACGATGGAGTGGCCACCTCGGTCATGTCCACGTTGACGAGCAGCACCTTCCTCACCGCCTTCGCCCTCTCTCTGGGAGCTTCTGAGCTGGTGATCGGGTTGTTGGCGATGATACCCGCCCTTGCGAACATCATCCAGTTGCCAACGATCTACCTCATTGAGAGGGTTCGCGTCCGCCGATCCATAACCATCACGGCCGCAGCCCTCAGCCGGGCCTTCTGGCTCGTGATCGCCATCATCCCCATGGTCGTCCCCTTCGAGATCGCTCTCCCGCTGGTGCTCGTAGCTTTGGTGCCCAACTCCATCCTCGGCTCCATCGGCGGGTGCAGCTGGAACTCCTGGATGCACGACCTTCTCCCAACCCGCCACCTGGGGAAGTTCTTCTCCAAGCGCATGCTGCTGGCCACCGCTTCCAGCATACCGATGGGTCTGTTCGCGGGCTTCTTCCTCACCTGGTGGGGCAACGCCTTCCCGTCCATGGCCATCGAGGGATACTCCATCCTGTTCATCGGCGGGTTCGTGGTCGGCCTCATCGGCGTGCTATGCATATCTACCATTCCCGAGCCGGAAATGACGAGCGCCGGGAATATGCCCAAGTTTGGGACCCTCCTCAGAAAGCCCTTCGAGGACCCCAACTTCAAGAACCTGATAGTGTTCCTTACCTCCTGGAGCTTCGCCATCAACCTCGCGCTGCCGTTCCTGAGCGTGTACATGCTCACCAGCCTGGGCATGGACACTTCGTCGGTAATGGTGTTCACGGTCATCGGTCAAATCTCAAGCCTCGCCTTCTTCAAGATGTGGGGCAACCTCTCCGACCGCTACTCCAACAAGTCAGTGCTGCGCGTGTCCGGTCCCATCCTCATCGGGTGCTTCCTGCTGTGGGCCTCCACGGTGCTCTTCCACTCGACCTCCATCATCGTCCTGCTGGTCGTGGTGGCGGAAGTGATGATGGGTATGGCCACCTCTGGGGTGGGCCTGGTCTCCGGCAACATCAGCCTCAAGCTGGCCCCCAGCGGGGAGGCCACCGCCTACCTGGCCTCATCCTCGCTGTTCGCAGCGCTGGCTACGGGCATCGCTCCCCTCCTGGGCGGGATCATTGCCATGTACGTTCCGAATTGGGAGTACTTCTTCCTCGCCGCCGCTATGCTAGGTTTTTTCTCCTTGCACAGGCTTACCCTAATAAAGGAGGACGGCGAAGTGCAAGAGCGCGTAGTAGTGAAGGAGCTCCTCTGTGAGATAAGGAAGGGGTGCTCCGCCAGCCACCTCAGGAAGGGCATCTATGATGCTTCCGTCGGGCTGGTCGAGGCCACTGCCGCGCGCTATCGACGGAGCCGGACCGAGGACGGTCTGACCCCCAACTCCCCTCTGTCCTCCAGGAGGTACTGATGAAGTTACCGACCGCATTGCAGAGCTTATCCCTGTTGGGAGTGGCTGCCGTCCTGTTGGCGATCCCTCTGTTCATCGTCAGCGTCGTTATCGGCAGGCTCTACGACGATCCCGAGCCACGAAGGTTCGTGGAATTTGTCCTCCTTCCCCCATCAGACTAAGCTAAGGCCCGCGACCTTTGGTCCTTCCGCTTGACGGAGGCATAGGCCACCGGCGACCCGGCCTACTGAAACAGCACCCCGTCGCGTCCTCGGAGGATGCGCCCTGTTCTTAGGCTCACACATACCCTAGCCGTGGCTTTCCATGGCGATCGACCTTCGAACCGACCGATCACCGCGACCCGGAGGGGGACGCCCTATCGCTCCCTTCCTCCGGCGCCTCCAACAGCTCCCCCCGTTTCTCCCTGATGAAGAGAAACCCGCCGCCCACGATGGCACAGGCCCCCGCCATTAACTTGGGCGGGAGGTCCACGGCGTCCACGGGAGAAAATAGCAGCGCCACGATACTGAGCCCTCCTACTACCGCCAGCAGGGCGAACAGGGGCAGGCGGATGGCCCGCACGCGCTCCACCAGACCCTCCCAGGAGCCAAGCTTGTCGTGGTACAGTGCGGTGATGATGATGAGGAACGATGCCCCGAAGAGCCATTCCAGGGGGGAGGTGATCTCGGTGACGAATGAGTTCTCGAAGTAGCCTGGATAGTGGTACGGTTGGAATGGGCCGAGCGCGGGCCACAGCAAGGTGACCGGATTGTCCCACATGGTGTCCAGCACCAGATGGCTGGCGACCCCCACGGCCAGGACGAGGACCAGAGGAGTCAACTTGGACCTCCAGGCCACCACCCCGACCAGAGTGATCATCCCCAGGAACAGGAGGGAGTGGGCAAAGATGCGTCCGGAATCGAGAGTGCTCTGCAGTAGGAGATGACCGAGGGGCTTGTCGATGATGTCAGGCAGTATGGCGCCCAACGCGGCCGCCAGGACCACCCTCCTGTCGCCCATAGAGCGATATAGGAGCAGGCCCAGCATCGTGCCGATGAGCAGATGACAGAAGACGAGCACGGCCGTGCATGATGGTCGTCCTAAAAATAATTGACCACGCCAATTTTTATATTCTACCTTGACCGAAACCTATCTGACGAGCTATGGCCGATCCGGGCAAAGGGTGGATTAAGGAATTAAATTACATGCGGGCGTTCGCCATACTGGGCGTGGTGGCCATCCACGCCGTCAGCTATTCTGAAGCCATCACCGGACAGAGCATGATCCCCCCGGCCGCCGAGTACATTGCTCACCTGAGCGACTTTGCCGTTCCCCTCTTCTTCATCATCTCCGGCTATATCCTGGCACTTCGGCCTCTGGAGCCCAAGGATCGAGGCACCTTCTACCGCCGCCGCCTGTTGACGGTAGTGCCCCCATACATCTTCTTCTCCACCGTCTACCTGCTCTACAACTACCTTATCATGGGTCAGACCGACCTGTTCCAGGCGGCATGGTCCTACCTACTGTTCGACACCACTGGGGTCTTCTGGTTTCTCGGGGCGATGATCCAGATGTACCTCCTGTTCCCCTTCCTTTCGATTTGGCTGGATCGACTGATCGTCGCCCGCAAGGCCTGGAAGCTGCCGGTGTACGCCGGCATATTGTACGTGGCGTGGTGGGCTGTCCTGCTCGGTGCCACCACCGACTCGGTCAACGCCCTCTCCCTGCCCACCGACAACGCCGGAGGCCGACTGGCCGAGCTGCTGTTCCCGGGATACCTCCTGTTCTTCGCCCTGGGCATGTACCTCGCTCGCACCCCCGGGACCGGCCTCCGGAGCATCAACGGGATCGGCCGCCTGCCTATGGCCGTCATCGTCCTGGCCATGCCCATAGGCATGGGGCTCATGGGAAAAGGGTCCTTCTTGTGGGCCATGGTCGTCGTACCGTACGCCATCCTCGCTTCCTCCCTGGTATACCGGGCCTCGGCCGTGCTGGCCTCCAGGCAAGGGATGATCTCTTCGCTCTTCGAGGTCCTGGGACGATACTCGTTCGGGATCTATATGGTGCATATCCTAGCGCTCGCGATCGTGGTGAACCGCCTGTGGGCCGTCGGCCTGTTCGCCTCCGACGTAGGATTCTACCTCCTGATGTACGTGGGGGCCATCGTCGTCAGCGTGGCCATATTATTCATCATCGACCTGTTCCCGTACGGCACGAAGGTCTCCGGGGTCCGGACCAAGGGCGGGGGACGCCAGAGGCTGCGATGGTGGAGGGCGACGGATTGAACACTGTTAAGACGGCTATTTAGCCTCCAGGAGGTTCGGTTCTTCCGTTCGAAGCTATGAAAGGGTTATTATCAACGATTTGGTTCTAAGGGCGGGAGGACCATGTTAGAGATCAAGAACCTCACTGTCGAGGTGGGCAACCGCCGCGTGCTGAAGGACATAAACCTCTCGGTCATGTCCGGCTCCACCAGCGTGCTGTTCGGGCCCAACGGCTCGGGCAAATCGACCCTCCTCTCTACCATCATGGGATTGGGCAACTACAAGGTAGTCAGCGGCCAGATAGTCCTGGACGGTAAGGACATCACGGACATGCCCATTCACGAGCGGGCCAAGCTCGGTATTGGGCTGATGTCCCAGCGCCCCCCGAACCTGGTTGGAGTGCAGCTGAAGACCATGCTTCGTGTCACCGGTCACGGGAAAGTGGACCCCAACGCCCTGGCCGGCACCCTGGGGATGGACAGGTTCCTGGACCGGGATGTCAACGTGGGGTTCTCCGGCGGCGAGATCAAGCGCTCCGAGCTGCTCCAGCTGGCAGCGCAGAATCCCTGCATGTATCTCCTGGACGAGCCGGAGTCGGGAGTCGACCTGGAGAGCATCGAGAAGGTCGGTAAGATGATCCATGATCTGATCGCCGGCGGCATCACCTGCGCCGGGAGGCGGGAGCGTGAGGGCAAGAGCGCCCTGGTCATCACCCACACCGGGCAGATTTTAGACTACATGGAGGCAGACCGCGGGTACGTGCTGTGCAACGGCACCATCTCCTGCGCTGGCAATCCGAGGGAGCTGTTGAGGGAAATCCGCGCGAAGGGCTACGAGGAGTGTGTCAAATGTCGGCTAGTAAGGATGAACTGAAGAAGCGTGCGGAAAGCGCCCTGCAGAAGAAAGCCAGCTTCGGGGAGGATTTCGATCTCAGTAAGTTCAGGGAGGGCGCCAACGATATACCTCTGGAATCCAGCCTGGTGAAGCTTCCTGACGAGCTGCAGGACACCCTCCTACGCTCCGGGGTCGTCCCTTCGGAGCAGGGGCGGGAGGGCAGCTTCGTCATCCTCGACAACTCGGTGATCGCTTCCTCCACCCTGGGAAAGGGGTTCGAGCTGATGGACACCCGCGAGGCTCTGAAGAAGCACGATTGGCTCAAGGATTATTCCTGGCAGGCGGTGCAGCCCGACGCCGATAAGTATACTGCTAGCACCTACCTCGCCGATGCTCCGGGCTACTTCATTCGGGCGCTGCCGGGGCAGAAGGTCAAGCTGCCGGTACAGACCTGCCTGATGGTGGGCCACGAGAACACCGCCCAGACCATCCACAACATCATCATCGTGGAGGAGGGCGCTTCCCTCGAGGTCGTCACCGGATGCGCCACCAGTCCCCATGTCGAGCGGGCGATCCACATGGGCATCTCGGAGTTCTATGTCCATAAAGGTGGGAAGCTCACCTTTACGATGATACACAACTGGGCCGAGCAGGTGGGGGTGCGGCCTCGCACCGGGATCGTAGTGGAGGAAGGCGGGTCGTACGTGAATAACTATGTCATTCTCAAGAAGGTCCGCAGCGTGCAGACCTATCCCACCGCCAAGCTGGTCGGCAGGGGGGCCGTCGCCCACTTCAATACCGTGGCTGTCGCCCAACCGGGCGCGGAGCTGGACCTGGGTTCCCGGGCCATCCTCAGCGCTCCGGGGTCCAAGGCCGAGATCATCTCCCGATCAATCACCACCGGCGGCACGGTGATCAACCGCGGCCGGCTGGTCGGCGAAGCCCCGGATATCAAGGCCCATCTGGAGTGCCGCGGCCTCATCCTGGGGAACAAGGGTGCGAACATCGCCATACCTGAGCTGGAGGCCCGGGTGCCGGACGTGGAGATGACCCATGAGGCTTCGCTGGGCAAGATCGCCCGGGACCAGGTGGAGTACATCATGTCCCGCGGTCTGACCGAGGAGGAGGCGGTGGGCATGATCGTCCGCGGGTTCCTAGAGGTCGGCATCCGGAACATTCCGGAGGAGCTTAAGGCGGAGATCGACCAGACCATAGCCCAGAGCGAGCTGGCCAAAGGCTAGACCGCTCTGGCCCCAAATCTTTATATTATTATAGAATTATCAGCAAAAGGTCGGTCAGGGGACATTAATATCAGTCCGCATAGTCAATCTGGCCGGCACATAATTTGTGTGGAATACGAATATGCCGGTAAAAAGATTAATAAGGCATCTATACTTCCGGAATACTCAGTACGGAGGCACTCTGTAATGAGAATTTCAGCAGACCAGGAGGAACTTTGCATCCTTGAGGCAATAAGGACTGCAAATGCTCACCGGGAAGAACTGGCCGAGTCGTTGGTAGACAACTCGGTACTGATCATCATGGCGGCGACCGCCAGGCGTGACCTGACCGTTCGCGAGATCTCGACCGTGACCGCGATACCCTTGGCCACCTGCTACAAGCTGGTGGAGAAGATGGCGGGCATCGGGCTACTCGCTGAGACCGGGAAGGTTCGCACCTCGACCCGGGGCAAGGCATCGATGTACAGCTCGTCCATGAAGACCTTCGGGGTCGACGTGTCCAATGGGCTTATCGAGATCAGCATCGTGTGGAAGAACGGCCAGACCATGAGCGTGGTACGGGAAGTATGCTCCACTGCGATATCCAACGAGATCGTATCCAGCGCCGAGGCCGAAGGCCTGGCGACCAAGTGAAAACGACCATCATCGAAGCTTTTCCACGCCGTGGTTCCCGAGGCCCGGCGTGGTAAACTCCTCTTTCTTTATGTACGCCCCTCGGATTCGGCCAGCAGTCCATTCACATGGTCCATATCCACACGGCGGGTCGATCGTTTAATGATGATTCTTATAAATTAGTAAAGCTATTATATTCCTAAGGGGTGTCCTAGCCGAGGAATCTGATTGTTACCCCAGGGTCAGAGACCGCCAGCTGTAGCCATTGCCGCCATCCTTTTGGTGTGCTCGCTCTCCCCCCTGGTCCTGGTCTCCGGCCCGGCCGAAGCGAGGTTAAGCGGGGCAGAGCCCCTGAACGGTAATCAGGAGCTCATCGCCAACCCCTCTCTGCCGTACATCTACTACGGAGGCAATTCGCAGATCACCGCGTACAACTATCAGACCGGGGCAAGGACCTCCGAGGGACTCAGTGGGGCAAGCTCCTACGTAGACTCCATGGACCTCAGCGCCGACGGAACCAAGCTGGCGGTCGCCTGTGGCGCGACCATATACATCTTGACCTTGACAGCGGGAGTGCCGACCTCGTCGAGCGCCATCAGCTCACAGAGCGGGAACGTGAAGAGCCTCTGTTTCGGCGCCGATGGCGGCATATATGTCACGTACGAGAGCAGTTCGTACATCGATACTTATAACCCGTCCTCAGGTTACGTCGCCGGCCTGGGTGTGGACACGGGACTGGCCAACACCTGCATCCTAAGGACCAATGAGGCCCGGACAGTGCTTTTGGCAGCGACCATGGGGAGTGCCGCCGATACCGTCATCATAAGTTATTCTCTCGCCGGGGGCTCCACAGCGATTCCCTCCAAGACCGGCCAGCTGGGGTCCGTCACCGGCAAGCTGGCCCAGTTCGAGGCTACTAACGACCGCATCTATCTGGCGTGCACCAACGCGGCGGGCATACAGGTAGTCTCTCTATCCACGATGGCCCTCGAGACGGTCTTCAGCATGCCGTCATACCCCTCCGGAGTCGCCCTCTCCCGGGACGACTCGGTGATCTACGGCATCAGCACGGGAGGGACTTACCCTGCCGGCCAGTCCGTCATCTACGCTTTCGATCATTCCGGCAACCAGCTCTCCAGGAAGTATGTGAGCTACGAGACTGGGCCAATCGTTCCCACCGCCGACAGCTGGGTCGTGGGCACCGCTGCCCCGCTCACCCTGGAGACGATCGGCCCGGAGATCGAGGCCAACTCCCCCGCCGCGGACGCGGTGTACGCTTACTCTCCCGCTTACGTCCGGTTCAACATAACCCACGATCCGGTGATCGAGGCTTCGTCGATCACCGCAACCGTCGACGGCACGGTGTATCCCGTGCTGCGGATGAGCTCCGACGTCTACCAGATCAACCTGACCTCTGCGCTCTCTCCCGGCACCCACGCCGTGGAGGTCGACGTTCCTTGGGGGGGAACGACCGTCCCAGCCACCTGGACCTTCGTCAGCGGCTCCGCCGAGGCCACGGCCCTCCGGCCGATGTTGAACCTAGTCGAGCCGGCGGCAGGCTCGAGCTCCACCGTCAGCCCCGACCGCATCGTCCTGGAGATGACCGCGGCGTCGCCTCCGCCCTACAAGGCCAACGCTACCGTCACGGTTAACGACCTGGCCCTGAGCGCGGTCGCCGGACCTGACGATCCCTCGAGGTTCGTCGCCACCATCCCGTCCGGCCTGGACCTGGTCGGCGACAATACCGTGACCGCCCGCGTCTCGACCGACGGCCTCGAAGTGAACGACTCGTGGACCTTCACAGTGGTCGATGACACAGCCTCCGGATGGGCGGGAGGGACGGTCGATTATGGTGACAACTTCAGTATGCCCTCGCCCGCCGATTGGACGGTCCAACGGGACTCCAGGGGGTGGGAACTGACGATCACCGGGCCGTCGTACAACAGCGTCAGCACCACCGTTCTCGTGGATATCGCCCACGACACCTCGGTCAGGGCGAACCAGGCCTATATCGACACCTACGCCCAGACGGTCCTCTCGGACACCATCAAAGGGGGCGAGCCGGCGGAGATGGTCGGGGACGTCAATCACACCGCAATCTCCTACCTGACCGCCGGAGTGTGGAAGATCCGCCTTACCGCCCAGGGCATCCAGGAGGCTTATGCGCTGATCGTGGACGAGGTCAACGGGAACCGCTGGCTCATCAAGTGCTCGGCTTCCGACACCAACTTCATAGACCTGTGGCCGACCTTCGAGCACGTGATCAGCGGGGTGAAGATCAAGGCCGACAACATCACCCCGGTGGTCGCTCCTCCGGGGACCCAGGGTTATGCTTACTATCGCATGCTGGGCGACTACCAGCTGATGGTGCCGGATAACTGGACCCTCAAGCGAGAGGCCGTCATTGGCGATACCACAGCATCGCTCAAGCTCACCGGCCCTCGCGTCGGGGAGCTTCATGTCACCATCCTCCTTGAGAACGGCACCGATCCGTCGCTCCGGGACGACCCCGCCTATCTGCCATCCCTGGTCCCGAACAAGTTCCTTCCCGGACTGAAGGCCAGGGGCATCGAGGCCTCGGTGTATGAGGGGGCACGCATCCTGAGCATTTCCGATCATACCGCCATGGTGTTCTCCATCACGTGGACAGATCCGCAGAACAATATAACGATGATCCAGGAGGTCTACTACATCGTGGACGGGCCAAGCCATCGCTACTGGATGTTTACCTGCGAGACTCCTGAAGGGGCTTATCAGTCCTACGCCCCGATCTTCGACCGGGTCGCCCAGAGCTTTTCCCCGCTCAGCCGGGCGGGCGCCCCGTCCGCCGAGAGCGGCCCGATCTCCGAGACCGTCCTGGTGTTCGCGGTGCTGGGCATCATCGCGGCGGCGACCATCATCCTCGTGGTGGCGAAACGGTATCGGCCGAGGATCTGAGGGTCATCCGGGCGAGGCTTCCATGACCTCGAACTCGTTCCCGTCCTCGTCGGTGAACCTTGCCACCAGGCGGCCGCTGGAATCGCGCATCGGCTTCAGCGGGAAGTCCACCGCCTCGTCCACCATGACCTTGTGAAAATCGTAGATCGAATCGGTGATGAAGGTTATGCCAGTGTTAATCCCTGGCTCCTCACCCCCCGATCGGGGGAGATGGAGCACGAGGTCGGGGCCGTCCCTCATGGACAGCCGGGCGAAGCCGTTCCGCTCGTCGGTGGCCACGAGGGTGAGGCCGAACACCGTGGTGTATACCTCCACCGCTCGGGGGAGATCGCTGACAGGCACCCAGACCTGTCCCACTCTAAGCAGCTTGCCGCGTTCGATCTCCGGGGTCTCCCCGCCCATAGGGTCTCCGAGGGGCATGCCCGCAAGAGGGGCGGGAGGGATTTATTATGGTTGCTGCCCAGTTGTGATGGCCCCAACGATTTATAGTGGGCTTCGCATGTGTGGGTGAGCATCAGTGACGGTTGATGGTTAGCGTAAAGGAGAAGTACATCCGCCCCAAGGCCTCCCGATGGGAGCTTGGCCTCAAGGAGATATGGGATTACCGGGAACTGCTCTATTTCCTCACCCTGAAGCAGATCAAGACCAAATACAAGCAGACGGCCATCGGCGTGCTGTGGGCGGTCTTGCAGCCCCTTCTCACCACGGTCATCTTCGCGGTCATCTTCTACAACGTCGCCGGACTAAAAACCGGCGGGGTGAAGCCGGTGCCCTTCCTCTATGCCGGCCTGATGCTGTGGACCTTCTTCTCCACCGCCCTCAACGGTGCATCGATGAGCTTGGTCACCAACTCGGCGATGGTCACCAAGGTATACTTCCCCCGCCTCCTGCTGCCCCTGAGCCTGGTCATCGCAGCCTTGCTGGACTATGGAATCGCATGGGGATTGTTCTTCGTCATCATCATCGCCACCGGAACGGGGTTGTCCCTCTACCTGCCATTGGTCATTCTCCCCCTGGTGCTGACCTTCCTGCTGGTGACCGGCCTATCGTTCTTCATGTCGGCCATGGCCGCCAAGTACCGCGATGTGCAATACATCGTGCCATTCTTCATCACCATCCTCCTGTACGCCACACCTGTGCTTTATCCAGCCTCCTGGGTGCAGGACCCGACCCTGAAGTGGTTCCTCACCCTGAACCCCCTGGCAGGAATAATGTCCGCCCAGCGTGCCTTCATCTTCGATTCCGCCCTCGACATCCAGCTGTTCCTGGTGTCCATCCCCCTGACCCTGGCGGTGTTCTTCTTCGGGCTGCTGTACTTCAAAGCCTACGAGCGGCGGTTGGCCGATGTCATCTGAGCCTGCGACCGGCCTTCCGTCGCGACCATACCGCTGGCAGAGTCCCGTGGGTGGTTACTATAGCCGAAACATTATTATTGGTTCAGTAATAAATACGCCTAGTCACGCGAGGCAAAGCAATGGGACAGGGATCTAAGCCGATGGTGGGAGTGTCTGAGGATCAAAGGCTTCATAGGTACTTTGTCCTCCTCGGGGTGCTTTCGTTCGTCATCATGACCGCGGCGGTGCTCGTGGTATACAATAACCCCATGAGCGGGTACGAGTATTCGGTCTATGAAAGCACGCCGTTGATCTTCTGGCTGGCGGTCATCTTCTGCCAGCTCACCGGCATCCTGCTGTTCTACACCTACTATGGGACAAAACACAAGCTGTGGGCGGTGGGGCTGTTCGAGATCATCCTCTCCAACTTCGTGCTTATCTCGCTGTATCTCATCAAGGGGTTCATCTACATCGAGAGGACCGATTCCCTCTCCTACGTCGGTTACGCCAAGGACATCTTCGCCAGCGGTTTCTTCAGCGCCTCCAACTTCTACCCTTACGCCTCGATCATCATGGCCATGACCGGTGACATCATCGGCCAGGGCATGATCCTGATGTCCCAGATCTTCCCGGCCATCTTCTTCACCGCCTACACCGTGGGCATCCTCTGCTGGTCCCGGACCATCATCCCCAAGCCCATGTATGTGACCTCGATGATGCTGGCGTCCATGCCCATCTTCTTCGCCTGGTTCATCCCCACCTTGTTCAATGAGACCCTGAGCGTGCTGCTACTCCCGCTCTTCTTCTTCGTGCTGTGGAAGTGCCAGAGCGGCGATTGGCGGTTCAAGGTGCCTCTCGTCCTGTTCGTCATATTCTTCACCATCGGGCATCCCCTGGTGGCGATGTTCGCCATCATCTTCCTGGCGATCGTGGCGGTCACCGAGAAGGTGACCGCGAAGAAGACCCGGTCCGTCTCCATCTACATGGCCTTGTTCGGCTTCGCTTTGCTGTTCGGATGGATCGTCTTCCATTCCACTCTGGTCGTCGACCTGCAGAACATCATCAAGGAGCTCATGGTTCTGGGAGAGGGCACCAGCACCTTCGCCAATGCCTCTGCCCAGGCGTCCGAGATCGGGCTCCTGTCCACGCTGCAATCGGTGCTCGTGTGCACCATCGACGACCTGATCTATGCGGTGATCGCCCTCGCCGCCGCGGTGTACGTGCTCAGGCGGGGCTGGAGGACGCACATCATGACCGTCCTGGTCGCGCTCTTCATCATCGGGGGCGTGTTCCTGGCCGGGATCGTGCTCTTCACCTACACCCACAACCCGTACCGGCTGATCAACCTGGATTTCATCATCATCTTCACCATCCCCCTGGTCGGGTTCGTTCTGTACACCCTGAGGTCGGGAGGCAGGAAGAACCTGCACCGCCTGGTCTCGCTGGTCATCGTCCTCTGCCTGGTGAGCACCGTGTACACGGTGTACCAGGACCCCAACAGCAGGTTCCCCAACGCCTCGGTGACCAAGGCGGAGACTGTAGGTTCCAACTGGCTGATCACCGATAAGAGCGATGACTTTACCCTCTTCACCGTCCAGACCTCACCTTGGAGGTATACCAACCTCCTCTACGGCGCGTCGTACACCAGGGGCGAAGGTTCAGCGATCCAGGACAACGATATCACTACGGGAGCCCACTTCAGCTCGTTCCTGAACTTCAATGATACAGCGACCACTGCTGCCTACCTGGTCATCACCACCTATGAGGAGATGGCCTACACCAAGGCCTGGGCGGCCACCGAAAAGCAGACGGCGAGCGACTTTCAGGGACTCGAGTACCAGAGGACGGTAGGTCATGTGTACGAAGGCGGCGACATGACGGTGTACATGCGGTCGCGGTGACCGTCGTGAGCTGCATCACGGCCTGGAGGCAGGCGCATGCCTGACCAGCATAAGGGCTCGGTGATTATGGTGGGCCCCCTCCCCCCGCCCAACGGCGGAGTGGCCAACTTCGTCCGCAACATGCGGGATTTCTTACCATACAACGGGTTCGAGGTCACGGTGTTCCGGACCGGAGGTTCGGGTTCGCGCTACCCCTTTCTCCAGCCGCTCCGCGACCTGAGGGCCGTGATCAGCTTTAACTTCACCTCCAAGCGCTACCGGGCGGACATCGTTCACGTCCACACCTCGTCCTATTACAGTTTCCTGCGCAACGTGCCGTACATCAACCGGGCGAAGCGCATAGCGCGGGCCGTGGTCGTCCACATCCACGGCGGGATGTTCAAGGAATTCTACGAACAGGCCTCCTCACCGACCAGATGGTTGGTGCGGAGGACGCTCGGGAAGGCCGACGCCGTGCTGGTCACGTCACCCTCGTGGGTGGACAGCATCGGCCCGATCGTCGGTAAAGGGCGGGAGGTCCTCTCCCTGCCTAACGGCTTCGATGCGAGGGCCTTCCGGCCCGGGGATCGGGACGAGGCCAGGAGGGCTCTCGGCATCCCGGTCGAAGGGCGGGTACTGGTGACGGTGGGATACCTGGAGCCGATCAAGGGACATGCCCATCTCATCGAGGCCATGGCCGAGGTCGGCGAGCAAGTGCCCGATGCCCGCCTTTTCATCCTCGGCGACGGTTCCCTGAGGCAAAAGCTCGCGGACCGGGTGGCAGAGCTTCATCTAACGGAAATGGTGCAATTCGTCCACCCGCCCATGCCCTCGTCCAGCATCGCCCAGTGGATGACCGCCGCAGATGTCTTCGTCCTTCCCAGCCTTGGAGAGGGCAATCCGACGGTGATGTTCGAGTGCCTGGGCTGCGGCCGTCCGTTCGTGGGGACGAGGGTGGGGGGCATTCCCGACATCATATCCTCAGAGAAGCTCGGCCTGCTGTGCCCTCCCGGGGACTCGGCCTCGCTGGCCAAGTGCATCGAGGATGCCCTGGACCGCCGGTGGGATGCCGATGAGATCGCGACCCAGGCGCAACGTTACGCCTGGCCCAACCTCGCTGACCAGCTATCGGCGGTCTACCTTCGCCTGCTGACCGAGCACCGGTGATCAGCGATTGGGGATGAAGCGGGAACGGGCGATGTAGGTGTCCACCGCGGTCAGGCCGTGGATATGGCTGAAGGTGTGGACCCTACTGGCCCCAGGGAACTCCTTAGGCTCCAAATATGCCGTCCTTGTCTCCCGATAGCTCTTCTCGTCCATCTCCTGGATGCGGTTGATATTGACCGCATAGCCGTAGCATCGGGAGCAGTCCTGCGAGGGACGGTACAACACACCATCCATTTCGAAGATTCGTCCGGCGGGCCGGGCCGTGCTGGCGTCGGAGATGATGGGATTCAGGGGATGGGGCTCCCAGCGATCCGCCAAGAGGTCCTCGGAGTAGAATAGGAAGAGTTCGTCGTTGATCGGTCCGCCCTCGTTCTCCCGGATGTTGGTGAACATCCACCACAAACCGTTCCGTCGCACCAATGTGGTGTCGACGGCCGAGACCCCGGTCATGATCTCCTTCACCGGCTTCCAGTTGTACGGGAACTCGGTCGCCTCATAAAGCTCGATGGTCCGGTTGTTGGAGGATTCCGGCACCATGTAATGAGTGCCCTTCCACTGGAAAACGAAGGGATAGGATAGATGGTAGGGGCGCTCCAGCACGGTCACCGGAGCCTGATGGCCCCCCTTGGCATCGACCTTGATGACCGATATGTGCGCGTGGTTGCGACTTCTGGGGAGTACCAGCTCCTCGACGAAGATGTAGAAGTCCTTGTCATCTTGGGCGACCATGGGATCCCCCCACCAGGTGTGAGGAGGGGGCACAAGATGCTTGAACCCGGAGTAGTTGGACGGTATCTTCCCGTCCATACTGTACATGACCCCCCAGCGCTCTTCGAACAGCGCCCGCTTGGTCAGGAAGGTGAGGTCCCGGGGTAAGCGTCGCAGGTAGAAGGACAGCATGTCCAGGTTGCCCGGGCCGGAGCGGTGCAGGGGCCCCCAATCGGTCACCGTCCCGTCGTTCTTGGCGGTAAGAGGCTCGTTGCCCCTCGCCGATTGCTCGTCCAGCAGGCGGGGGAGAAACGATATGCCCTTGATGTAGAGCTGGTCACGGTTCTTCTTCTCCGAACGAGTGATGGTGTGCGAGTGCGAAATGTAGATGATGGATGTGGTGCCCCCGCATATCCGGCGGACGTGAGCGGAGGTGATCGGCTCGTGAT